>CAZKHA010000066.1:0-8264 GCA_964552325.1 uncultured Bacteroidales bacterium | reverse complement strand
AAAATCACTTCCTAAAATCCCATCAATGGGTGGAAGGTTGAGCAGGGAATAGGTATAATTTATGTTTTGCAGATCGAGCAGCAGCACCTTAAAATCATCAACGTGTAACTGCCCTACAGCAAACTGTGACAATGAAGTGGCCGTAAATTCATTAAAATCAGTTTGGATACCAGCCGAAGGCTGTTGATTGGGAAAAAGCTCTTCGGGGTCATATGCATGAAATTGTGAAAAACGTTGTTTGTTGAAAACTGTTTTTGACGCACCGGTATCCACTATAAAATTGGCTGGCTTGTTCTCGAGCTGTATTGTAATCATGTAATGATAGGCTTCGGGGCCAAGTGTTAATACCTGAAGCGGCAATTTCTTGCCATTCAGCTTGATTTTCTGCTTCTTGTAATTAAAAACAGTTTTCATCACATACAACATATCGCTTCCCAGAATGCCATCAATACCTCCTGTGAAGATGGTTGAGAACAGTTTGTCGAGGTCGCTTAGGTCAACTAAAACAGCATGGTAATCGTTGAGTAGGGCATTATGAAACCTGATGGTTTCAATATGCAAGATGTAGCTTTCGATATCAGCCCCCAGGCCTTTAGCTTGCAAACCCGAATCTTGTATGGCATCCTGATTCAGGAAACGCATTACCCTTGTTTTGTCGAACACGGTATGCGAAGCGCCAGTATCCACCACCAAACGTGCTAGTTGGTTGTTAACCAGTGCATTTACATGAAGGTGGTATCCATCTTTTTCGATTGGAAGTAGCTGAAGGGGCACATATGATTTCATAAACAATTACTTAGTCAATACTATTTAATAGTTTTATAGTCCAAGTTTGGTTGCACTTTCTGTATTTTTTTGGCAATTTGTAAGTAAGCGCAGCCAATCCGGTGAGGCCGTCAATAAACAAAACTAGAGCCACCCAAAAATTCCCGTAGGATGGAAGTGGGAGGAATATCACGGGCTGAGATTTGCTTGAGATACGATAAAAACTTCAGCAAACGCTGAGCTTCGGCATATTCGGGCCTGGTTTCGGGAACAGCCTTGATAATGGGCTCGGCAAACGTTTTCAGCACTGCCAATTCGTATAGCAAAGCTGAATTGAACATAGAGTCGGCGTTTTCTTGGTAAGGAAAGATATAATGTTCTTCGCCTTTACGCACGCTATCCCAACGAGCAAGGGTGTCAAGAGCGCTATAATTCCGGAATCGGTAATCGCGCACTATACGCCTAATCAATCTGTTATCAGTTGAAGGAATGGGGTTTTGAGCATCGATAGAGATTTGAGTGAGGGCAGAGACAAAAATACCATACTTAGCCTTAGCAGGTATTGATGCAGTAAGTTCTGGATTAAGTCCATGTATGCCTTCAATAACCAGAATTTGGTTTTCCTTCATCTGCATCATGCTATCTTTTCGGGTCTGCTTACCGGTTGTAAAATCAAATTTCGGCAAGTAGGTTTCCTTCCCGGCTATAAGATCTTGGAGGTTTTGATTGAACAAATCTATGTCTAAAGCTTTGATGGTCTCAAAGTTGTAATCACCCTTCTCGTCGAGGGGTGTCAACTCTCGGTCAACAAAATAATTGTCGAGCGAAATCTGAACTGGCTGTAAGCCCAACACCATTAAATGCACCGAAAGCCGTTTGCTAAACGTTGTTTTGCCGCTTGATGAAGGCCCGGCTATCAATATGACCCGTACATCCTTTTCCCGTTTATAAATTTTATCGGCAATACGTGCAATTTTTTTTTCGTGCAGGGCCTCCGAAATCTTGATTAAATCGGCATCGCGCTTTTGGCTGGTTGCTTGGTTTAACTGCCCCACATAGCTCACTCCCAAAATATTGGCCCATCTCTTATGCTCCCTAAACACCTTAAACAGTTTATCTTGGCGTTTAAAGCCGTTCAATTGCCAAGGGCTGTTTTTTTCGGGAATACGTAAAAGAAACCCACAGAAATATTTTGTTAAATCGAATTGGGTTACATAGCCTGTTGAAGGCACAAGGTATCCATAAAAGTAATTTACCGCATCGCCTAAGCCATATACCGAACTGTATAGCTGTTCACGGTATTTGAAAAGGGTCACTTTCTCGGCATGCTCCGGATGGTCAAACATCTGAATCACCTCCTCGGTCAGCTTTTCAACACGTGTAAATGGTATGTCCTGAGCTATTATCTCCGTCATCTTTTGTTTTAGGGCAAGAACATCTGCATCCGAAATGCAATCGCCCAAATCATCCAATTCGCAATACGCCCCATTTGAAACCGAATGTTCGATGCGTAATTTGGCTTGTGGAAACAACTCCTTAACTGCTTTGTACAAGATAAAGGCAGCTGAACGCGCATACATACGGTAGCCTGTTTGTGTGGTAAAATCAACAAATTCGATTTTCTTCGGCTTGTAGAGGTCGTACGAAAGTTCGCGCAATTTATTGTTAACCAATGCTCCAAGTACCGGAAACCGGAGTTGGATTTGCATATCGGCGGCAATTTGGCCCACAGTGGTGCCTTTAGGATATGCTTTGAGCATCCCATTATTTTGGCAAATAACTTCTACTAGATTAATCATGTTTAAAAAAACTCTTTTAAATAATACCCGGTATAGCTGCCCTGCATTCGTGACACCTCTTTTGGGGTTCCGGTGGCAATAATGTGTCCACCACGCTCCCCGCCTTCGGGTCCTAAATCTATTACATGGTCAGCTACCTTTATCACTTCAAGGTTATGTTCAATCACTAGGATGGTGTTCCCTTTATCGGCCAAGCGATTGAGCACATCGAGCAGCACTTTTACATCTTCAAAATGCAGTCCTGTGGTAGGCTCGTCAAGTATATACAATGTTTTGCCTGTGTCACGCTTCGAAAGCTCTGACGCAAGTTTTACGCGTTGTGCTTCGCCGCCCGATAGCGTGGTCGACTGTTGACCTAATGTGATGTAATCGAGGCCAACATCGTGCAGTGTTCTTATTTTCTGCAAGATTGAGGGAATGTTTTCAAAAAATTCCAGGGCTATCTCAATGGTCATGTTTAGCACATCGTTGATGGATTTGCCTTTATAGCGCACTTCCAAGGTCTCGCGGTTATAGCGTTTTCCGGAGCAATCTTCGCAGGGAACCATCACATCGGGCAAAAAGTTCATTTCTATCACTTTAATACCTGCTCCGCCACAAGTTTCACAGCGGCCACCTTTCACATTAAACGAAAATCGTCCAGGTAAGTAGCCCCTGATTTTTGATTCGGGCAAGCTGGCAAACAGTTGCCTAATTTCATCAAATACTTTGGTGTAGGTAGCTGGGTTTGAACGCGGTGTGCGCCCTATGGGCGATTGGTCTATTTCGATTACTTTATCTATTTCTTTTAGCCCATCTACCGATTCGTAGGGCAGCGGCTTCTGTTCAGAGCGATAAAAAAGTTGGCTTAGGATAGGATACAAGGTTTCGTTTATGAGCGAACTTTTTCCACTACCCGAAACACCGGTAATACAAATAAACTTTCCGAGGGGCAATTCAAGGTCCACATTTTTAAGGTTGTTGCCTTTGGCACCTTTTAGCACCAAGGTTTTGCCATTGCCATTGCGCAGTGCGGAGGGTAGTTGAATCTGTTTTTCGCCATTGAGGTATTGGCAGGTAAGCGAATGGCACTTAAGCAATTCTGCAGGAGGTCCCTGTGCTACCACTTTCCCACCATGCACGCCGGCCCCTGGGCCAATGTCAACCACGTAATCTGCCGAAACAATCATGTCTTTGTCGTGTTCTACCACCAACACCGAGTTGCCAATATCGCGCAGATCTTGCAGGGCTTTGATAAGCCTGTGGTTGTCGCGTTGATGCAGACCGATGCTGGGCTCATCAAGTATATACAGCACGCCTACCAGTTGCGAGCCAATTTGGGTTGCCAGGCGAATGCGTTGGCTCTCACCACCCGATAAGCTGCGTGCTGGGCGATCGAGCGTAAGATAATCGAGCCCCACGCCAAGCAAGAAATCAATGCGCGATTGTATCTCACGAACAATTTCATAAGCAATTGATTGCTGTTTAGCATCAAGGTGTGTGTTAACCTGGGTAAACCAATCTTTGAGCTCTAACAAATCTAAATTTGAGAGTTCCGAAATGTTGCGATTGCCAATCTTGAAATGCAAGGATTCTTTTTTAAGCCTCGCACCTTCGCATTCGGGGCAGGTAATCTTATTTAAAAAACCGCTCACCCACTTCTTTATGCTGGCCGAACTCGATTCTTCAAATTGGCTAAGGATGAAATTTACAATACCCTCAAAATTAAGGGTGTAAGTGCTTATTATGCCGTTGTATTCTTTCTTGATTTTATAGCCATCGTTGCTGCCATACAGAATCGTGTTGATGGCTTCGTCGTTAATTTCGCCCACCGGCGTATCCAGGTTAAAACCATAGCGGATGCCAATACCTTCAAGTTGATTAAAAATCCAGTTGTTCTTGTATTCTCCCACGGGCGCAATGCCGCCTTTTCGCAGCGATTTGGTGGGGTCGGGAAACACTTTGGTAAGGTCTATTTCACTTATCTTTCCTAGTCCGTTGCATTTGGGGCAGGCACCGTATGGCGAGTTAAACGAGAAGGTGTTGGGTTCGGGCTCGTCGTAGGCAATGCCGGTAACAGGGCACATCAGGTTTCGGCTGAAATGACGCAATTGTTCGCTTTCCTCATGCAAAACCATCATAATGCCACGGCCTTGCTTTAAAGCTATTTGTACTGATTGGGTGATACGTGCTAAAACTGACTCTGCCACTTTTATGCGGTCAATCACCAATTCGATATCATGTATTTTATAACGATCGAGTTGCACAACATCCGATAAGTCCAGCACTTCCCCATCAACCCTTACGCGTGAGAAGCCTTGCTTTCGCAGTTGGTCGAACAACTCACGGTAGTGTCCTTTTCTGCCTTTTACAATAGGTGATAGCAAGGTGATTTTTTGGCTATCAAACTGCTCTATTATCAATTCTATAATCCGTTTCTCCGAAAAGCGCACCATCTTTTCGCCTGAAGTATAGGAATATGCATCGGCCACACGCGCATACAATAAACGCAGGAAATCATAAATCTCGGTAATGGTTCCTACTGTTGAACGGGGGTTGGTGCCGGTGGTCTTCTGTTCAATCGAAATCACAGGGCTTAGGCCAGTTATCTTATCCACATCGGGGCGCTCGAGGTTGCCAATAAACTGACGCGCATATGCCGAAAAAGTTTCCATATAGCGGCGCTGGCCTTCAGCATAAATGGTATCGAAAGCCAACGATGACTTGCCACTACCACTTAAACCCGTAATAACCACCAGTTTGTTGCGTGGAATAGTTATGTTGAGGTTTTTGAGGTTATGTACCCTTGCTCCATACACTTCGAGATGGGTTTCGGGTGAAAAGAATTCGGTAACAGGTATCGAGCCTGTCTCTTGATCAGTCTTTCTCACGTTCTGTTTCTGTTTGTGATGGGGTAGTGCCATTTACCTCATCGCGTATCAAGGCGTCATAATCATCAAACTTTCCGGTTGGCAACACCAAGCGATATGATTTCCCTGGTTTTACGGGCAAAAAGGTATCGGCAAGCCAAGGGTTCAATTCACGCAACATACGATAACTCACGTTTTTTTCGCGAGCAAACTCCACCAAATTAGGTATGCTTTCGGTTACGGTTAAACGTTTTTGGGGAATGCTCGGATATAGATCTTCGGGTTTTAGCTGATACCCATATTTCTCAGGATGTTCAAAAATAAGTTTTAACGCTAAAATACGGAATACATAGCGCGAAGTTTCTTGGTTCATGAACATCTCGTAATAGTTGTTGGTCTTTTGGCGCTTCACCAGTTTGTCCATGCGGCCTTGGCCCCCGTTAAATGCAGCTGCCACCAACGTCCATGAACCATATTTATCATGCGATTTCAGCAAGTATTTGCAAGCTGCTTCCGATGCTTTTTCAAGGTGGTAGCGCTCATCAACCTGGTCGTTAACCTCTAGTCCATATTCTTTGGCGGTATCAAGCATAAATTGCCAGTAACCAGCAGCCCCTGCCGAAGATACCACATGCTGAAAACCACTTTCAACCAAAACAACATACTTAAAGTCGTCGGGTATTTGGTGCTTTTTTAAGATGGATTCAACAACCGGAAGATGGCGATTGGCGCGTTTGAACAACAACAGCGACTGCGAGTGCCAATATGTGTTTACACTTAGCTCACGGTCGAGGGCCTCACGTACATAAAACAGGTTGAGCGGCACGCTTTCGCCTGCAAAATCAAGCTTGCGCGGAATAGGTGGTGATACGGCCTTAAAGCCCGAAAGCTCCGAAAAATCGGAACGGATATTCTCTTGATCAGCGTCAGAAACCGTGAAACGGAAGAGGAATACACCAGAAAAAATAATCAAAACTACGGATAATGAAATATATACAACTTTTCGATTGCGGGTCATGCCAAGGTATTTGTTAGAAAAAGGTAACAACGCAGAATTGTTACAGTTTATTGAACCTGCAAAAATAATCATTTATGGCGGGCAATCGGCTTTAAAAAAGCGATGAGGGCATTTTTGGATGCCGGTTAATGCATAGCTTTGTTTATGAATAATTTACCCTGTTGTGCGCCATACTTAGTTAAGGCCTTCCAAAGGTAAATGCCTGGTTTGATTGAAGGTAGATTTATTTTATTCGTTGGACGTTCGTACTGAGCCACCATTCTGCCCGTAATATCACTAAGCATGAGAGCATCGGGGCTAAAACCTTGATCTAGCACAAGGGTATTTTCTTGCAATTGCAGTAATTTGTCACGTTGAGTTATTGAGAATTCTGGGGCATTTAAGTATATACAAGCACTGTAAGGGTGGTTTTTAATGGATGTAAAAACCTCTTCTTCGGGTTTGTAAAATGCGCTATAAGAACCGTATTGATAGCCGCCACCACTGTAATAGCCGTTGGTTATAAACACAATCCCGAATAGTTTATCGTGTTCAAAATACATATCGCTGATGAGGCCGTAAGCCTCGCCAGCATGGCCGGTCATCGGCAAGCCATCTATTACGATGTCTCCCATTGGCGTGTTGGTGGTAAGTTGTAGCCCAAGTCCCCACTGATTGAAGAGGTTAGAGTAATTATTGCCATTTGTCCCATTGTAAGTCCATTGTGGGCTATGCATCAGGGCAATAGTTGAACTATCGAGAACGGTACCATAGGGTGAAACACCATAAGAAGCATGCATCATCATAAATTTGCACAAATCACCTGCTGTAATACGCAGTCCACCTTGAGGACTAAATATAAAGCCATTGGTTCCAATCACATAGGCTGACAAATCAATAGGAGTTGGTGTAATTCCTTGATAATTATCGGCTTGCGGCTGAGCATTGCGATAAAGCACAGCTACATTGTTAATATTGGGCAAATCGTTCACGTTAAAGCTGCCGGCAATCTGAAGAGGTACCAGCACATGCTCTCGTACAAAAAGGTCGAATCGTTGCCCTGATAAGCGTTCGATGAGCGTGCCAATAATGCCGAAGTTTACATTGCTGTAATTAAAATAGGTTCCAGGGGAGCGGCCAATCCATGTATTAGCAGTGTAATAAGTGCCACCTGGCAAAAGCAGTGTTTGAATGGTAGGTGGATTTGGGTTTCCATAGGTTGCACTCAAAAAGTAGCTATAGCCCGACCCATCTATTATAGATGAAGTATGTGAAAGCAGCATCCTATAAGTGATTGCCACATTCGGATACGAGGGGTGCCGCAATTCAAACCCAAGTTGGTTGCTTACATCGTCGTCGAGCCCAAAAAGGCCTTGTTCATAAAGGACCATTAAGGCCGTTGCCGTTACTGATTTTGAAATGGAAGCAATGCGGTAAAAGGTACTGTCGGTTATGGGGATGTTTCGGGCAATGTCGGCAAGGCCATAATTGTAACTGTCTAACACTGCGTTTTGGCAAACCACTGCTACCGACATTCCAACAAGGTGGTGGTTGGTGGCTGTGGCTTCAAGGTCAGTATAAAAGGTTTGGGCATGAATGAAGGTAGGCAATGAAAATACAATAATCATTACCATTCTTTTCAGTATGCCTCTTTTGATAGGTGTGCTTTGGTTCATATACCCGCGTATTTGGGGGCAAAGGTAGTTATATACAGCAAATCAACAACTTAAACTATTTGATTTTTTTCAGCAGATGATTTACCTTGGCTATTTTAAGGGGGCTTCTAAAAATTCTATATTCAAGGCTTGCGACTGAGCTAAAACCGGAGTTTACCTATAGTAAATGCGATGTGTT
>CAZKHA010000065.1:0-17153 GCA_964552325.1 uncultured Bacteroidales bacterium | reverse complement strand
ACACCAAAATTTTGCCATTTTCTATACAAAGCACCCGCACCTTGTATAGATTTTCGAAAACCCTTGACAAATCATTTTGCTCGACAACTTACCTATCCTTCATTGAATTGAAACCCAATTACGAGTTAAATCACTTTTACCATTCAGGCAATACGAATACCCTCATCTAAAAAGTTTGCAAGTACTTCTTTGAAACCCCCAACGCTATTCCAGCCAAATTCCCCCAAAATTTGTACCTTGCCGTTCCAAACCAATAACTTTAATCATCATGATGCGTGTAAGTTATAAATTGATTTTCGTTTTCCAAGTAAGTGTTTTCTTGTTTTTAAGTAGTTGCTCCCAAACCAATACCCTTGTTTTGGTTGAAAATGGATTATCAGACTATCAGCTTGTTATTTCTGATACAGCTAATCAACAGCTTGTGGATGCTGCCAAGTTATTGACGGAATATATTCATAAGGTTTCGGGCTGCAAAGTGCCTGTGGTTACCGATGCCGGCGAACCCAAAGAAAACGAAATTCTTATTGGTAAAAGCACACGAATTTCTGGTTTAAAAGATTTTGAATGGAAAGATACCCTAGGCAATGATGGATTCATAATCAAAACGTTTGGCAAAAACCTTCTTATTGCCGGTTCTACGGCCCAAGGCACCCAAAATGCCGTGTATAGCTTTATTGAATCCTACCTCGGTTGCAGGCTTTATGCTCCTGATGCCGAGATTATCCCAACAACTAAAACCATCAAACTTGGACAGCTAAGCCGCATAGAGAAACCCTTTTTTACCTTCCGTGAAGTACATGGCTATGCACCCCACGATACCTTATACCGCAATTGGCATAAGCTTCACCTAAAAGGCATAAATTCTCCTGCCTGGGGCATGTTTGTACACACCTTCAACAAGTTGCTGCCTCCAGATAGTTTATTCGCATCACATCCTGAATACTTTTCGCAAGTGGGTGGCATAAGGGTAGCTGATGGACAATTATGCCTCTCAAACCCACAAGCTTATGAGCTTGTTGAGCAAAATCTCCGAAAAATGATGGAAGCAAACCCGCAAGCCCAAATATGGTCTGTTTCGCAAAACGACACTTACAAAAATTGCGAATGCGCTGATTGCCGGCATTTAGATTCGTTGTATGCCGGGCCTTCAGGAACTATGATTTGGTTTGTAAACAAACTTGCAAAGCAGTTTCCGCAAAAAACCATTTCTACGCTGGCCTATCAATATACGCGTTCGGCTCCCAAAAACATCCAGCCTTTACCAAATGTAAATATCATGCTTTGTACCATCGAATGTGATCGCAACAAAACCGTTGAAGAAGACCAGGGCTTTAAAAAAGATATTGAAGGATGGGGCAAACTTACAAACAATATTTTCTTGTGGGATTACGTGGTTCAATTCCGCAATTACCTCAACCCGTTTCCAAACTGGAAGGTATTGCAGCCCAACTTGCAGTTTTTCAAGGATAACGGCTGTACCATGATGTTTCAGCAAGCCAGTGGTGGCAGTTGGAGCGATATGATGGAACTTAAACAGTATTTGATTGCCAAATTGCTCTGGAATCCTACTGTTGACGTGGATTCTGTAATGACCGATTTCTTAAATGGGTATTACGAAGAAGCAGGACCCGTATTAAAGCAATACATCCGCCTGATGAGCGATTCACTTACCGCCTCCAAACAAAACCTGGGAATCTATGGCTTCCCTTACGATGGCATTCATTCGTATCTAACTCCCACATTAATTGGGCAATACCGTCAACTTTTTGATAAAGCCGAAGAACAGGTAAAAAACAAACCGAAGCTATTGGCTAGGGTACAAAAAGCACGGCTACCGCTCGATTTTGCCATCCTCGACATTTCGTTGCGCGATGTGGATAATGAGTTTACATGGCTAATGCAATCGGGCAATAAACGCATAGCCCGTGAAGATATGCTCGCAAAACTCGACACTCTGGTAGAGCGTTCTGAACGCTTGAATGCCTCTTGGACCAACGAACAAGGCCTCACCACCCGCATGTATCGCGATTTGGTCAACGATTGTCTCCGCAAATCCCTCGACCCGGGTTTGGGCTGGCTCAAGCCCGTTACCTTAGCAAAACCTGCCAGCGAAAAGTATAAAGTTGGCGGAGCCCAAGCACTTACAGATGGCAAGCGTGGACTGCCCGATTACAATTTTAATTGGCTGGGCTTTGAAGACTCGCATATGGAAGCTACCATTGACCTGGAAGAAGCAAAACCAATTGAACTGGTAAGTGCCGATTTTTTGCAGTTTATTCAAGCATGGATATTCCTTCCTACCCAAGTCAGCATAAGCTATTCAATGGATGGTAAGACCTTTACGGGCGAAAAAATCATGAAAGCCCCCGAAAAACCCACTAAAACAGGCAGTTTCGTATCAAGCTTTGCCTTCAATCTGAAAAAAGTAAAAGCACGATATGTAAAAGTAAAAGCAACGGCCTTGCTCAAATGCCCCGATGGACATCCCGGCCATGGCCTACCCGCATGGATTTTTTGCGACGAACTAGTTATTAAATAAACCGCACATTACAAATCCGTTATGATTTATACGTTAGGAGAAACGGTTCTTGATATCCTGTTTAAAGATGGAAAACCCGTGTCGGCCACGCCAGGCGGCTCAATGCTCAATACAGCGGTAAGCCTCGGACGTATGGGCGTGCCCGTTTCATTCATAAGCGAGTATGCAGCCGATACAACAGGTACCTTAATCAAAGACTTTTTGAACGAAAATGGCGTTGATACCTCGTTCGTTTCAAACCACTTAGATGGAAAAACCTCGCTGGCTCTCGCTTTTTTGGATGAAATGAACAATGCAGCCTACAGCTTCTACAAAGATTTTCCAAAAGAACGGCTCAACGTTCCCATCCCCATTTTCAAAAAAGGGGATGTTCTTTTATTTGGCTCCTTTTTCTCACTTGATGCAGCCCTAAGACCCAAGTTGTTACACATTCTTAACCTTGCCAAAGACGCAGGAGCCTTGCTCGTTTACGATCCCAACTTCCGGAAACCGCATCTTAAAGACCTTCCAAAAGTGAGGGGCTTCATCGAACAGAACATCCAACTAGCTGACATCATCAAAGCATCGGATGAAGATTTTGAAAACATTTTTTCCGTTTCAGGTGCCCATCAAGCCTTTAACCTCCTAGGTGAGTTCGGGCCTAAAATCCTCATCTATACGCAAAACAACAATGGTGTGATGTTTGTTTCCCCCGAAATTGAATTCCATGAACCAGTGCCTACTATCAAAGCTGTAAGCACCATTGGAGCTGGCGATTCGTTCAGTGCTGGTTTCTTGTATGCCTATTCTAAAAAATCAACTACTTTTGAAGCCCTCAACCAATTTACTACCCAAACCTGGAAAACAATGGTTAAATGCGGAATAGCCTTTGCCACCGATGTTTGCCTGAGTTACGAAAATTATATATCTCGCCCATTCGCATCAAGCTTTTCAATCGAAAAATAAAGATATGTTAAAGAAAATCTTATTAGTCAGTTTATTAATCCCCATGCTGGCTTTAGCCGGCCCCGATGAAAACCTTCAGGTCCTTCGTAAAATTAATGCCAAAGACTATCCTACCGATAAAGTAGTGGTGGCTTATGATAGCACAAAGGTTTTTGTAGAACCATCAGGTTTAAGCAAGGTACATATCCATCAGTTATTTAAAGTATTAACTGCAAAAGGTGCACTCGAAAAACGTGTTATTACCTTTGGCTACGATCCGCTTTCGGCCTATGTCGAGATACAGTCGGCTGCCATATACCGCAAAAATGGGGATGTAATTCCGGTGGATGTAAGCAAAGTAAACGATTATCCAGCACCTGCCCGTGCCATTTATTGGGGCGCCCGCGAAAAAATGATCGAGATAGGCCGCCTTGAACCCGGTGATGCCGTGGAAGTACAAATCTTTAGGAAAGGCTTTACCTACGCCCTGCTACAACAAAGCCCTGACGACGACGAACGCTATATCCCTCCCATGCGTGGACAGTTTTATGACATTGTGCCCTTTTGGAGCACCGACCCCATGGTTGAAAAGGTTTACAGCGTGAATGTTCCGAACGACAAACCCATACAATACGAAGTTTACAACGGGCAATTGCGCAGTGCTGTGGCGTTTAAGGGCTCCAGGGTTGTTTATTCGTTTGCTTCGAGCAACATCCGTCCGCTAAAAACCGAGCCCGGCATGGTGGCCTGGAGCGATGTAGCGCCCAAGCTCTTGCTCTCAACCAGCCCCGACTGGAAGGCTAAATCGCTTTGGTTTTATGGCGTGAACGAAGATTTTGGCAGTTTTGCCTGCACCCCCGAGATACAGCAGAAAACCAACAGCATCCTAAAAGAAGCCCGTAACGAAGAAGATTCCATTGCACTGCTCACGCATTGGGTGGCCGACGAGATTCGGTATTCGGGCATTTCGATGGGCAAGGGCGAAGGTTATACCCTACACACCGGCGCCATGAATTTTGCTGACCGTTGCGGGGTTTGCAAAGACAAGGCAGGAATGCTCATAACCATGTTACGTGCAGCTGGTTTTAAAGCCTACGCTGCCATGACCATGGCCGGCGAACGCATCGATTATATCCCAGCTGACCAGTTTAACCACAGCGTTACTGTTGTGAAACAGCGCAACGGCTCGTATAAGTTATTAGACCCCACATGGGTGCCCTTTAGCCGCGAACTTTGGTCGAGCCTCGAACAGCAGCAAGGCTACCTTATGGGTGTTCCAGAAGGTGCTGATTTAATGGAAACCCCTATCTCACAGCCCGAAAACCATTTGTTCAAGATGATTGGCAAATCGCGCCTACTGCCAAATGGAACCCTTGAAGGTGAGTTTACTGTTACGGGCGAAGGCCAGTCAGAAGCAGCAGTAAGGGGTATATTTACAAATGCTTGGCGCAGCGAGTGGGAAAAAAACCTTGAAAAAGAACTCCTCCGCATGGCACCTCAAGCCATTATACTCGATAAAAGCTACACCAATCCCGATGAGTACCTCAAACAGCCCATCCTGATAAAGGTAAAATACCGCATACCCGCTTATGCACTGGTGGGCAAAAAAGACATCTTGTTTAAACCCCTGTTGGTTTCGGGATTGTTCAGAAGGGCACAGCCCCAGCTCAGCTTCAACACCAGTACCGACGAACGCAAGTACGCCTTCCGCGACCGTTGCTCGCGCTTGGTTGACATCAGCGAAACCATCGAACTGCCCGAAGGCTTTACCTACGTTGAAAAAGAATTGCCCCTGAACCTGATGGGCGATGCCGCCAGCATTGCCACACAGCTAAAACAGAACGGAACACAGCTCCATATCACCCAAAAAGCCTCGTACAGCAAACGGATTTACCAAGCCACAGAATGGGCCAACTTTAAAGGCGTGGTTCAGGCACAAACCAAATTGCTTGACGAACCGCTGGTGTTGGTAAAGAAGTGACGAAAGTTGAATTTGGGCAACTACCCAAAACCAATGCACACATTTTTTATGATAAATTACGAACCTCTGCAAATAGATAATACAAAGGGATTAAGTGCAAGCTGTGGAGCAAGATTCACCATAAGGCTTCATAAAGCAAGCAGAATGTGTATTGAATACGATTATGCCTTTATTAACGAAATTCATTGTCCGGCGGGCAATGCCTATAACTCTATGATTAAGCTGGGTTTTGATTTGGCTTATTAACCATATCACGCCTCAACTTATCGCTTATTATTCCTAATTCGGATGGAACAAAACGAAGTACTCCTGAAACTCGTAAAAGCAAAAATGCCATTTGGCAAATACAAAGACCAGTTGATCTGCAATCTGCCTGAGCGGTATTTGGTGTGGTTTCATGCACAAGGATTCCCCCCCGGCGAATTGGGAATGCTATTAAGTACCATGTACGAAATCAAACTCAACGGCTTGGAATATTTACTCAAACCGCTGAAGATTGAATCCAAAGAAATTATTAAGCCCTAGACTATCTTTAAAATATTGATTACACTGCAATACTGTATCCGTTCGACCAACTACAGGGCTGGTTTTTGCGTTGGCTTCATGAAGTTTTGAGGAAGCAGGTCGCGTAGTTTGCTGGCTGGTCTTGGATTACCGTCAGTATTTCCGTGAGCCAAGTGTAGGTGTTATTGTAGTTCTTTTTGCAGGCCTCGAAGAAGGAGTAAATCTATTTTTGCATCATGTTGTCCATCGCTAAAAGTGGCCTAATTTCGTCCGGAATCTTTGGCCTAATTTCATCGGAATATTCACTTCCTTTACCCATAAAAAAACCCGGAAACAAAGTCCCGGGCTTTCTTTTTTCAATTTATCAAAATGTGTTATTCCACTATTTTCATCTCGTTGATCAAGCGGGTACAGCCACCCATTTTCTCAATCACAAACAATACATAACGAACATCGGCACAAATAGTGCGTTGCAGTTGGGGCTCAAAGGCAATGTCGCCGCTCATGGCTTCCCAGTTGCCGTCGAAGGCCAAGCCTATCAATTCGCCATTGGCATTAATAACAGGGCTGCCCGAGTTGCCGCCGGTAATATCGTTGGTAGTTAAGAAGCAAGTTACCAAATCATCACGGCCATTGATTTTGCTTCCGTAGCGCCCAAAGTCTTTCTTTTCGTAAAGCGCTTTAAGTTTTGGGTCAACAATAAACTCATCATTGCTGGGGTCTTCTTTTTCCATAACACCCGAAAGGGTTGTAAACAGGTTATAATGAACTGCATCGGCAGGATAATAATCCAAAACCGATCCATAGGTTACCCGCATGGTTGAATTGGCATCGGGTGCCCATTTCTTTGTAGGGTTCATCTCACGCAAACCAGCAATATACAGACGGTTTCCGCGCTCAATTTTGCTTTGCAGCTCGGCTTGTGCACCATACAATTGATTAGCAAATGCCCTGGCAGATGTACCAATTAAAACGGCTGGGTCTTTTTGAAGTACTTTAAGGGATGGATCGCTTAAAAATGCTTCTAAACGTGCTTTATCGCAAAAAATGCTCTTGTTATACACATCATCGGCCCAGCGCTTTACATCGCCCTTGTATTTTTCATCAACAATAGCAAAAGCATCCATTTGCATGCCTTTTGGCACATTCTTGTAGTACATTTCCATCATGCCAGCAAACAGCTTTTTATCGGTGGCCATATTGTAATCCTTAAAGAAATCTTCGCCACGTTTGCGCAACCTATCAAGGTATTTCTTAACCGATTCTTCAAGTTTCTTCTTTTCATCTCCTTTGGCGTCTTTCATTTTCTGCATGGTTTCCATCAGCATTCCCGATCGCATGGCCAGGGTAATAATTTCAGGGCCCTGAAAAACGGCCTCGCTTAAATAAGTCAAAGGTACATTGTATGGATCAAGGGCACGATACCCATCCACAATCAGGTTCAAGGCATCGCCATATTTTGCTTTGCGCGAAGCGTCTTGTTCGAGCCATTGGGTAAACGCTGCTTCTTGTGCCTGTTTTTCTTCCAGCACACCCAGACGCTTTAATCCACGGGTTTGGCCAATATAGTATTTCCAATAGTTTGCTGTTCCGGCATGTTTGGCAGCATACATCAGGTTGATTTTAGGATCAGAATTCATGTCTTCCTTCATGATACGAAGTTTTAAATCACGAATCTGTACCGTAGTGGGATTGGTTTGGGTGATGGCAGCGTTTACGCCCCAAGAAGTTAAAAAGCGATCAGTTGTTCCGGGGAAGCCCCATATCATAGCATAATCGTTCTTTTGAACACCTTTTATTGAAATTGGCAGGAAATGCTTAGGCTTTAAGGGCACATTGTCTTTACTATATTCAGCAGGCGATCCATCGGGAGCCGAATAAACCCTGAATACACAAAAATCGCCGGTATGCCTTGGCCACATCCAGTTATCGGTATCGCCCCCAAATTTTCCAACACTCGATGGTGGTGTTCCTACCAGGCGAACATCTTTATAAGTTTGATATACAAACAGATAAAATTCGTTACCACCGAAGAAAGGTTTTACCACACAGTCGTATTTGCCTTCGCCAGCATTCTCTTTTTGAATCTCTTCTGAAACCTCGGCAATTTTAATGGCACGTGTTTCTTCTGACATGGTATCGCTAAGCGATTGCAACACGCGCTTGGTAACATCGTCCATGCGCACTAAGAACGAGGCTGTTAGCCCTTTGTTCGGTAGTTCTTCTTCAAAACTCATAGCCCAAAAACCATTGGTAAGATAGTCTTTTTCGATGGTGCTATGCTCTTGTATAAAATTGAAACCGCAATGATGGTTTGTAAAAAGTAAACCTTGGTCAGAAACGATTTCGCCGGTGCAAAAATAACCACCAGGGGCACTGCCTGCAGCAAGGCCTACTATGGCGTCTTTAAGGCTTGAATTGTTGATGGAATAGAGCTCTTCGGCGGTTAGCTTCAAGCCTTTCTTTTGCATATCAACATAATTAAGCCGCTCTACAAACATGGGCAACCACATTCCTTCGTCAGGAGGGGTATAGGCCATGATGCGTGTATTGAAACATAAGGCCATCAGAATGGTGGCCAAAACTAAGATGTGTTTGAAACGGGTCATTTGATTGGGTAATGAATTAGTATTAGACGTTTAAATTCTTCTTTAGCTTTTCTCGATTTCCGGCTGTAAAAGTATTAAAATTAGCGGTTTTATTCGTTATTTTGCACTAAATTTCAGATAAGGACCATGCGATACAACAACGATAAAAGAATTGTGATGACCCTCGACGCTGGGGGTACTAACTTTGTTTTCAGTGCAATACAGGGCGAAAACGAGATTATTGAACCCTTCTCATTACCTGCGGCAGCCAACTCACTCGAAGAGGTGCTTCTGAGCATAAAGACAGGTTTCAACAGAATTAAACAAAGTCTTGATGCCAGTCCTGTTGCCATAAGCTTTAGTTTCCCTGGTCCGGCAGATTATGAGGCTGGTATTATTGGCAACCTCGAAAACTTACCCGTATTTAAAGGTGGAGTTGCCCTTGGGCCATATCTAGAAGACACGTTTGGCTTGCCCGTTTATATAAACAACGATGGTGACCTTTTTGCCTATGGCGAGGCTATTGCAGGCTTGCTTCCTGCCATGAATGATCTGCTCGAAAAATCGGGCAGCCCTAAACGCTATAAAAACCTGCTGGGCGTAACCTTCGGCACCGGTTTTGGCGGTGGCATCGTTTACAGGGGCAAACTGCTACATGGCGATAATTCGGCACCAGGCGAAATAAACCGATCATCAAACAAGTTGTATCCGGGGCATAGCGCCGAAGAAAGCATCAGCATCAGAGGCATTAAACGCGTATTTGCCCGCGAAGCGGCTATTCCAACCGAAGAATCACCCGAGCCTAAAGATATCTTTGAAATTGGGATGGGAATAAAACCCGGGGACAAACATGCAGCCATCAAAGCTTTTGAAGAACTTGCCATTGTGGCTGGCAATTCCATAGCCGACGCCGTTACCCTTATTGATGGATTGGTAGTACTTGGCGGTGGCTTATCAGGAGCTCATCCCCTATTCCTTAGCAAGTTAGTGCAAGAAATGAACGCACCCTTCAAAACAATTGCTGGAAGACCGCTAGATAGGCTCGAAATCAAAGCATACAACTTACATGATAATGACGAGCTTTATAGCTTTGTTAAAGGCGAGGTGAGCGAAATTACCGTACCTTTTGGAAACAAAGTCATTAAATACGACCCCGTAAAACGTATCGGCGTGGGCATCTCAAGCCTTGGAACATCCAAAGCCGTTTCAATTGGTGCTTATGCTTACGCATTAAACCGCCTCGACTTGAAATAAACTAACCACCAAACACATACACCATACCTTCGATTAGGCAAAATTTGTTACATAATCCCCATTTCTAACGTTCTCTTGGGGGCTGAACAGCTTGGTTTAAGTCTTTAGTAACCAGTTTGTGTTTGACTGCCCTTTATACCTTAAATTTTTAGCATGATAGTAATTGACCATTGTTTGGTAACCGACGAATTATCGGATGTTTGCTTTGTATGCGACCTTGAAAAATGCAAAGGAGCCTGTTGTGTGGAGGGCGATGCTGGCGCGCCACTTACCGAGGAAGAGATTTCGATACTGGAAGATGCCTTTATATACGTAAAGCCCTACATGACAGAACAAGGCATTCGTGAAGTAGAACAAAACGGTGTATTTGATTATGACATGGTTGGGAATTATGCCACTGCGTTGGTTAATGGCTGCGAATGTGCCTTTACCAACTTTACGGATGGTGTGGCTTGGTGTGCCATCGAAAAGGCTTGGAACGAAGGAAAAATAAGCTTTCAGAAGCCCATCTCCTGCCACCTTTACCCTATCCGGCTCTCGAGCCTACGATCTGGCGATGCCATAAACTACCATAAATGGAACATCTGCAAGCCTGCCCTAAAAAAAGGTAAAGTGCTTAACGTGCCGCTGTATAAATTCCTCAAAGAGCCCCTTGTAAGACGGTATGGAGCGCAGTGGTATCAACAGCTTGTTGATGCTATTGAAGGGTAAAATTATTAAGACACCCAAGTCCTGCTTCAACTATCTACTTCCCACTCATAATCATCAAAAAATGAGCTGCACTCCAACTGAAATTCTTAGCATTCAATCCTTTGCCTGTCAGCGGGTGATAGTTCTCATAAATTGGGCCCGGACTGTTGAGCAATCCTTCGGCATGTTTAAAAAGCGACTGGCTTAACTGGTTTCGCTCGGTTTTAAATCCATACAAATCGAGCCCTTTTAAAGCAAAATAGGCTTGGTCAATCCACACTGGGCCTCTCCAATAACCCTTGCCGGGGTTAAACTCGGGGTGGCTACGGCTCAAGCTCGGAAAGGGCACATATGTATTAAAAACAGTGGTATCCATAACGATAGCACATACTTTCGCAGCTTGTTCAGGGCTTGCAATCTGTGCCCAAAGAGGTATCCAGCTTTCGGGGCCTTGTACTTTTATGGGCTTGCCAGTTGCTAAGCTCCGATCATAAAAGCAATGGGTTTCCAAATCATAAAACCGTTCACCAAACCCATCCACTAATTGGGAAATCTGCTTTTCCAATTCATCAGCCTGTTTTTGCTGTCCATCAATTAGTAACAACTGCTTCAAATAGCCTTTTTCGTTTATAAGGTAGGCATTCAGGTCAACTGATTCGATGTTGAACGACCAAGCATTGGGGCCATTCTGCATCATATCCGCACCATCAAAACGCACAGCATTGTCCATACCACTTTCCCAAGCAGCAGCCAAAACGCTTCCATCGGTTGAGCCATACTCACAGTAGCCATTTTTGTTATGATCGCGGTTAGCGTACCAAAACTGGTGATACCTGAGCAGAGCTGGCAACATTTCGTGCACAAAAGCCGTATCATGGGTAGCTTTAAACACTTCAAAAACAGCCCAAGCCGCCAATGGTGGTTTTGTGTTACGCCAGTTATTCTCTTTTTTATCGAAATAAACTACATCGGCTATCATACCTGATTGATCCTGAAAATCAAACATTGACTTGAGCTGTTCTTTGGCCATTTCGGGAGCAAATGGGGCAAGTGCAGCGGCATGTTTCCATGAATCCCAAGCCCAGAAACCATAAAAACCCTTATAACGTACGGATGGGAACAAGCCCCCATGAAGTAAATCCCCGGCAGCGGTACGGTAATTTTGCAGCAAGGTTAATGCACATTTTACAGCAAGTTTTTCATAATCAGGAGTTCGATAGATGGGCTGCAGTTGACTTATTGCTTTATTCAAGTAGTTTGACCACACCCTGTTATTCTCTTTAAACAACACATCTACTTGAGCCATTTGCATTGTTACAAAACTTTGATCTACTTCCAGTTCGGCCGGAGTAAAACACCATGAAAAAATCAAGTAAAACCGTTTGGTTTCATTGGCCTGTAGCGTTTGGTTGGCAAAAGTTATGGTATAGCTCTCTTTCGAAACATCTTGTTTATACTGCCCATCGCTATACAGCAGGCCAAACCCGGGCATATCTTCGGCAAGGTATTTAATACCTTCGGGAACCACACGTAGCCTACCGTTGCGTTCGAATAGTTTGCCCGACCAACATGCATCGAGTGTTATGGGCAAAACTCCTTTATTCGTGATTTCGGCTCGTACCACCGAACTTCGATCTGTAACAAAAACCAAATCCAAGTTTACTTGGTATTGGTCGAACTGGTATTTTTGACACAGCCGACCGGGATAAAACCTAATTTGGGGATTGTAGGCTGAGGCCAAATCCATGGGTTCGCCGCCCTTTTTCACATCGGCCGAAAACCGGATTAAAACAGGGCCTACCCATTTGCCAGTGGTGCTCATAACATAGGGCCCCGAAAAACTTCCGTAATCCTCGGGGTCTTCTTCTGATGGCAATCCAAAGCCATGCCAAGCACCCCTATCACAAAAAAATCCAGGTTCCTCATCGCCTGCCGAAGACGGGATGCCATGTACATCAAGTACCTCAGGATAGTTTATGGGCGAATAAGGTTCCTTGGCCACTTGTGAAAAAGCAAGGTGATGCCCAATAAAACATGCCACCAGCAATCCAATTCGAATACTGCTTAGTTTCATTTCTCAACAATTCGTAAAACCCAAGCATAGTTACAATACGGCTTCCGTAAGCTTGAGGGAATGTCAACCACACACCCATCGCCGCTTACCTTGTACTTAAGGCTAACAGTGCTACCCATCAAGGTTATCAAGGCATTAGGTTTGGGGAAATATTCATTTAGCATTATACGTGAAGGCAACGAAGTTTCATCATCCTGTGCAAAATAGATGGCATAAACGCTGCCGTCTTTACCTTTTGTATAGCCGCATTTGCCTTGTTTATAGGGCTTTTGGGCACGTGTGTCGTAAATAGCCGCTCCGTTTAGGCTTAGCCAATCACCTATTTCGTTCAGTAGCTCGTAGGCCTTTGGATCCCAGTCGCCATCAGGGCCAGGGGCAATGTTCAACAGCAGGTTGCCACCTTTAGCCACCACATCGGCCAAGGTATGGATAGCCTTGCGCCCACTCATAAACTTGGCATTGGGCACCCACGACCAACCTCCTCCGGCTATAATACACGACTCCCACGGATAGCCCAAGTATTGGTCGGGTACGGTATTCTCAGGGGTTAGATAGTTCTGGTTGGGGCCTTCCACTGCCCGGTCCACCACAATAATACCGGGTTGATACTTGCGTGCCATCGCAGCTATCTCATCCATTCGTATGTCTTGGCTTTGAAAATTCTGCTTAGGCCTTAACTGCTCCATTTTGTACTTAGTAACTTGTTCTTCGGTAAGTTTCTGTACCCAGCCGCCATCAAACCACAGTATGTTCAAGGGGCCATAATCACGCACCAATTCTTCAATTTGGCCGTGTGTAAATTTTACATAGTTTTCCCATCGCTCGGGGTATGTTTTTATATCATAATTTACATTGCGGTCAGGGGTAGCAAAATTAGGCCACCAATAATCGGGGCAATGCCAATCGGGTTTCGAGAAGTATGCACCAGCCCATAAACCCTTATCCCTAAAGGCATTAAAGATTTCTTTGGTAACATTGGCACGTGGGTTTACATTAAATGGGCACCATTGCGAGGTGATTTTGTAATCGGTAAGCTTGGTATCGAACATGCAAAATCCATCATGGTGTTTGGTGGTAAAAACCAAATATTTCATGCCGGCCTTTGCTGCAGCATTGGCCCATTTCTCGGGATTAAATCGTACGGGGTTAAAGGTTTTTCCCAAGGCTTCGTATTCGCGTTTGTAAGCGTCATAATTAGGGTTGCTGCGGCGGCACCAATCTTCATCTTCGGCACAAATGCTCCACGATTCAACTATGCCCCATTGGCTGTATGGCCCCCAATGCATCAACAGGCCAAATTTCATATCTTGCCACTGCTCAATACGTTGCTTTACTAATGGGTCGGTGGGTTCAAAATAGGTATGTTTCTCTTGAGCTTGCAAGCCATTGCTATTAATAACAAGCATAAAGAGTAACACGGCTACAAGCCGTATAAATCTTTGGTTCATAAACAGTATAGGTTTGGTAGGTTAAGTTTACGTTGCATTAGCCTTTTTATTCATCACGCTGGGATTGTAAAACATACAATTATCTAGGGTGCATTCAAGGTTCAAATGGTCGAAATGGCAAATTATCTCAGCAGAGGCTGGCAGTTTCACTTGCATCATCTCTTCAAGAAATTCAAGAGCTGTTCGCAGGGCAATAAACACATCACGTTTACAGCACCTTGGCCCTCCCGAGCGTGCAATTCGGTCGAGGCTTCGTGCCGTGGCTAAGTTGGCGAGTTGCCATTCGCGGCCCGACAAGGGTGAGGAACCGGTAATAATACTTATAAAAATCCCACAGCCAATGCCCGCACCACAGGCACCATTAAACCCGCAAAAACCTCCTGGTACTTTTCGGGCACGTTCTAAAGCCACCGAAAGCTTCTCTCGTTTCTCAATAGCTTTGCCAATAAAGTTGTAATATGCTGTAAGCAACGAGGCTGGAACTAAAAAATGATGCTCGGGCCCGTGCATCTTAATTGATTTGTGATGTAAAAGATTCAGCACTATATCAATTGGGTCCACTTGGTCAGTATGGGCACAATACTCCATAATTATTTGACTTGCTGGAAGACTATGGCAATCATCGCACACAAAATGCGCGCTTGGGCATATAACTTGGGTAATATGCTTCTTGCCACAATAGTAACAAGATGTTGAATGCGATTCCTCGGTATAAACCAATTCATCGCCACAGATTAAACAGCCGGTAATTGATTCCATGACTAAGGATTTGTAGGCAAACATAAGGATATTTTGTGGGATGGCAAAACCTTAATCAACACCTAAAAAATTACTTCATTTTGCAGGATTATGAGAGATGAATTTAAAAAGGCCAACCTTGCGAATACTTTTGGCCGTTTGCAAAATACACAAACCTGTTTAATAATTCTGCATCAGCACACGCACCTCTAATGGCTTACTGCACGGTATCATTTATCCATTGCTTAGTAAACCAGCCATCTTGTGTCGCCATGATACCATTTTTAGTGCTAATGCCGCCAATCGGGTTTCCAAAACCAGCCATAACAAAAAGCAGAAACCCTCTTTTAGTGCTGTACCAAAAATCATATCAATAAAATAGCAGATGGATAATGCTCAAATAGATAATGGGTTGCCGCCAAAAAAAGGAAAACTTAACCGCAATCTTTTCAAACTCCATCACCGCTCGCCCACGCTCCTGCCAAAAAATTTAACATCCCCTTAACCCCAGCATTCCCTTTGCTTCGTTACCTTTGCCAAACATTAATGCCCGAGCAAAAACCATATTCATGAGATATACTTACATTACACTTCTTCTTTTTTTGCTGCTCAGCCTTTCGGCATATACACAAGATGCCTTTAAAACTGCCCACAGCAATGCCCATCCCAAATACGTTTTCCTATTTATTGGCGATGGCATGGGCCTTGCACACGTAAATGCTGCCGAAGCCTTTAAGGCTGCCCAACAAGATAAAATTGGTATAGAGAAACTTACCATAAGCAAGTTCCCCGTGCAAGGATTCTCAACAACGTATGCCGGCAATCGTTACATAACTTGTTCTGCCGCAGCGGGTACAGCACTTGCAAGCGGCTTTAAAACCAGCATCAACACCATTGGCATGGATACTGACCGCAAAAAGCACTTAGAATCTATTGCCACCAAAGCACATAAAAAAGGAATGAAGGTGGGCATTATTTCCACCGTTAGCTTAAACCACGCTACGCCAGCCGCCTTTTATGCCCACCAACCTGACCGCAACAATTACTACGAAATTGCCTGCGAAATGCCCTTAACTGGCTTCGATTATTTTGCTGGAGGCTCCCTAAAAGATTCTATTGGCAAAAAACACGATAAACCCAATGCATTCGATCTTTTCCCAAAAAATGCCTACACCTTGGTGCGCACCAAACAAGCTTTTACCAAGCTAAAGCCCGGCATTGGAAAGGTGTATGCCATCAATCCCGAATATGGTTCAGAATGCGAGATGCCCCAGGTGCTCGATCGTACCGCTGCCAGCATATCCTTGGCTGAATTTACCCAAAAAGGTATTGAATTGCTGTACAACCCTAAGGGCTTTTTTATGATGATTGAAGGCGGTCAGATTGACTGGGCTTGCCATAACAACGATGGCGCTTCATCCATTCAAGAAGTTTATGATTTAGATGCCGCCGTAGCCAAAGCAGTTGAGTTTATGCAAAAGCATCCCAAAGAAACTTTGATAATTGTAACGGCCGATCACGAAACCGGTGGAATGGCATTGGGCTATGCCGAAATGAAATACGAATCGAACTTAAAGCTGCTGGCGTATCAAAAAACATCACTAGCCAGCCTCGAAGATAGCACCAAAGCAGCCATCGCACTAAAATATGACCTCGATAAAGGCTTCCCCGCTGCCATGAAGATCTTAGAGCGCAATGTTGGCCTCGGCAACCCCATAAAACTAAACGCCAACGATAGCCTCCAACTTAAAACAGCCTTTTTAGCCAGTGGCGTAAAACTTATGCCGCTGCCCACAGCTGAAGCCAATAAAACCCTATACGGCGGTATTGAACCTTTTGCAGCTACAGCCGTTAAAATCCTCAATCAAAAGGCCGGTATTGGCTGGACCACCTGGTCGCACACCGGAATACCCGTTCCGGTAAGAGCCGTTGGCGCTGGCCAAGATTGGTTTCAGGGCTATATTGATAATACCGACATCCCAAATACTATTATAAAGCTAATAGGGTTATAGTAAAACGTACTATGCCTAAAGTTTCGTAAATTTGGCATCAGCTAAATGACAGATCATATGACCCAAAAACCCGAAAAGCAACTCAACCTAACGCTTGACGAGGCTCGCATTATCTATTTAAGTACCCGCAAGATGGGCGAAACCATCGAAAAAGACCTAATCCGCAAAAAAGGCAACGAGACCTTTAACCAAGATGAGGAACTCGAAAAACTTAAGACCATCCACGCCTTAAGCAATAAAATGAAGAAGTTCTTGAACGATTTCCTTGTCGAAATCTAAGCCACTACAATCATCCTTTTGATTATCAGTGCGTGCCCCTGCGGGTCGGGCTATTCACTGCAAGTCCTCGCTGCGCTCCGGGCTTTCCGTTGCTATCCCTCACGCGGGCTCATTCTCCAACT
>CAZKHA010000064.1:0-17202 GCA_964552325.1 uncultured Bacteroidales bacterium | reverse complement strand
CCTTTTATCATATACCCTTTTCTAAAATATTATAAAATCCTGACAAATTTACAATGGTCTTCAAATCAGTGGTGAGTGGGGGAGCAAAGAGTTGAAGTAAGTAGTAAGTAGTAGGGAGAAACTGGGAAAATAGAACCTCCGAGTGTATACACAGAGTATTTTACACGCTCATTAACCCTTAACCATCAATCTTTTACCCAGTACCTCCACCCTTCACCCTTCACCTTTCACCCTTTACCCCCACCCTCATTCTTCGGTTGGGCAAGCTGCACCCTTTACCCTGCTACCCTCTACCCTTCACCCTTCACCTTTCACCTTTCACCCTTTCCCTGCTCACAGAGCAATAGTTATTCACCAGCCATCCCCATCCTATCCAGCGTAAAGGCCCACTCAAGGGCTAGCTCGCGAAGCCTATCGAATCTGCCCGTGGCACCGCCATGGCCCGATTGCATATTCATGTGCAACAACACCAGGTTATCGTCGGTTTTGAGCGTGCGAAGCTTTGCCACCCATTTGCTAGGTTCATGAAACCCTACCTGCGAGTCGTGCAAACCACCCGTAACCAGCATATTGGGGTAAGCCTGTTTTTTTACATTGTCATAAGGCGAATAGCTGAGCATATACCTGTAATCGGGCTCAACAAATGGGTTTCCCCATTGCTCATATTCTTGCGTGGTAAGCGGCAAAGTAGTGTCTTGCATGGTATTTATCACATCCACAAAGGGCACCAATGCCAACACAACCTTATATAAATCGGGCCGCATATTGGCAACGGCACCTACCAACAAACCGCCCGCACTGCCACCACGAATGGCCAAGAGATTGCTGGAGGTATATTTTTGGTTGATTAGCGCTTCGGAACACGCAATAAAATCGGTAAACGTATTCATCTTATTAAAGAGCTTGCCTTGCTCATACCATTCCTCGCCCATTTCACTACCACCCCTGACCTGCGCAATGGCATAAACAAAACCCCTATCTATCAGGCTATAAATATTCGAACTGAAGTAGGCATCGCTGCTATATCCATACGAACCATAGGCATAAAGCAAAGCTGGGTTGTGCCCATCGCGTTCCATTCCTTTTTTATACACCAATGCCATCGGGATTTGAGCTCCATCACGGGCTGTAGCCCAAATACGTTCAACCGTATAATTTTCGGGATCGAAACCTCCTGGCACCTCTTGCTGTTTCAATCGTTCACTTTTACCGGTAACCACATCATAGTCATAAATAGTTGAGGGCCTGTTAAGTGAAGAATAGCTATAGCGCAATCGGCTAGCCGTAAATTCAGGAGTTGAAACCCCATCGACGGTGTAAACAGGTTCTTGAAACGTAATGTTGTTGATTTGCTGGTCGGTTAGATTTAAAACCCTGATTTCATTCAAGCCGTTTGTGCGAACATACAGTGCAATAAATTTCTCAAACACATCAATGTCTTCAATTTTTACGTTGGCATCATGGCCCACCACCTCTTTCCAGGCAGTTTTATTACCAACCTTATCCATTGGGGCTTGATACACCTTGCTGTTTTTACAGTTGGGGTCTTTGTACAAAACATAAAATGTATTTGTGTGAGGGAAAATACTGTATTCCACATCTTTTTTGCGGGGAATAAGCACTTTAAAATCGCCCAATGGTTTGCTGGCATCCAGCATTTGCCACTCTGAGGTAGTAAAGCTGGTAGAAGCTATGAAAATTTGTGCCCGCGTTTTTCCTTTAAGCACCCGAACATTAAACAACTCATCTTTTTCCTCATACAGCAAGATATCGGGTTGCGATGAACCCAACTCATGCCTGTACACCCGGTACGGACGCAAGGCTTCGTTGCCAATGGTGTAGAAAAGCGTTTTGTTGTCGTTGGCCCATGCAAACGATTGAACGTTTTCGAGTTCATCGGGCAAATCGATACCTGTGGTCAGGTTCTTAATTTTTAAGGTAAAAGATGCGTACGAACCATTGGTGTTAAACATATAGGCGGCAAGGTCGTTTTGTGTGCTAATTGAATACTCGGCAAAAATGAAAGCATCTTTGCCTTCGGCCAGCTTGTTTACATCAAAAAACACTTCCTCGTTGGTGCTAAGCTGGCCTTTTTTGCGGCAATACAAGGGGTACTGCTTACCGGTTTCGGTGCGCGAATAATAGTAATAACCACGGTAGAGTTGGGGCACTGTGGCATCTTCTTCTTTAATCCGGGCTTTCATTTCAGCAAAAAGCTTTTCCTGAAGGCCAAGCGTAGGCTTCATCACGGCTTGGGTATAATCGTTTTCTGCTTTTAAATACGCAAGCACTTGGCTATCATCCGGATTCTTTATCCAGAAGAATGGATCGCTGCGCTGGTTTCCAAATTCTTGAAATTGCTTAGGTTGTTGTGGCGCCATTGGTGGCGCTTGAAAATCACTTTGATTCATTACGGTTGAGGTTAGCTGATTGCCTGAACAGGCCATCAAAAATAATACGATAAAGAAGCAGCCGGCTTTATATATACTTAACATATATTGGCAATTTAATTGATTGGGTAAAAGTAAACAAAAAGAGGATAAAGCGGGGTAGCCTTATCCTCTTTTATTTAATGGGATTAAAATTATTCCTCAAAAAGCTGCATGGCATCCATCACATCCATCAACTCCTTTACGGCGTTGGCAGAGTCATGCAATTGCGTCATTTCTTCTTCATTAAGCTTAATTTCAATAATTTCTTCAATACCATTTCTTCCCAATTTAACAGGTACGCCCATGTAAATATCTTTCAGGCCATATTCGCCATTCAGATATGCACATACCGGGAAAACACGTTTTTGGTCGTCAACAATAGCTTCAACCATTTGGGCAGCGGCAGCACCAGGTGCATACCAAGCCGAAGTTCCCATCAGGTTTACCAGCTCGCCACCACCTTTGCGGGTACGCTCCACAATCTTATCAATTTCTTCTTTGCCCAGCAAATCAGTAACAGGAATTCCATTTATGGAGGTGTAGCGGGGTAGCGGAACCATGGTATCGCCATGACCGCCTAGCAACAAGCCGTGTACATCTTTAGGTGATACGTCGAGGGCATTGGCAATAAAAGTTTTATAGCGGCTGGTATCAAGAATGCCGGCCATTCCAAACACTTTGTTCGAAGCCTTGCGTGCAGCTTTAAAGGCGGCATAGGTCATAACATCTAAGGGGTTTGAAACCACAATAATAATGGCTTCGGGAGAATATTTTACCACCTTCTCGGTAACTTCTTTAACGATGCTGGCATTGGTTTTAATCAAATCATCGCGGCTCATACCCGGTTTACGTGGTATGCCAGAAGTAATAACGATAACACCCGAGCCCTTGGTACGGAGGTAATCGTTGGTACTGCCCGTAACCTTGGTGTTGAAGTGATTGATGGACCCTGTTTGCCAAATATCAAGGGCCTTGCCTTCGGCTAAGCCTTCTTTGATATCAACCAGCACCACTTCACGGGCCAAATCTTTGTGGGCTATTACATTAGCAACTGTGGCGCCAACATTTCCGGCACCAATAACGGTAATTTTATTCATAATACTCTGCTGTTTATTAGCTAATTCAACTTGTTTCAAAATATATGTGTATATGTAAATATGTAGTGCTAAAAAAATCCCTGCACACTTTTGGGTATGCAGGGCACAAATATACTAAAGCTGTGGTCCGGCTGCAACCAATTTTTTGCCTTCTTCAGTATCAGTAAAGTTGCTGAAGTTGTTTATAAACTTCTCTGAGAGGCTTTTTGCGGCGGCATCCCACGCAGCTGCGTCGGGCCATAGATTGCGTTGGTTCAACAATTTGCTGTCAACACCCTTAATAGCTGTTGGTACTGCTAGGTTGAAGAAAGGAATCATTTCATATTCAGCATTATCGAGTGTACCATCAAGTATTGCGTCGATAATAGCGCGTGTGGATGGGATATCAATACGTTTGCCGGTTCCATAAGGGCCACCAATCCAACCTGTATTCACCAAATACGCTGTTGAGCCATGTTCTTCGATTTTGCGAGCCAATTCGCGTGCATAAACCGTTGGGTGAAGCATAAGGAAGGCTGCGCCAAAGCAGGAAGAGAAAGTGGGTGAAGGTTCTTTAATACCACGCTCAGTGCCAGCAACTTTAGCAGTATAACCGGTTAAGAAGTAGTACATAGTTTGCTCTTTGGTAAGCTTGGCCACTGGAGGCAATACGCCAAAAGCATCGGCTGTTAAGAAGATGATTTTCTTGGCATGTCCGGCTTTTGAAACAGGTTTAACAATATTGTTGATATGGTAAATGGGATACGAAACACGCGTATTCTCGGTTTTTGCATTGCTGGCAAAATCAATAGCTCCAGTAGCTTCGTCAAAAACAACGTTCTCGAGCAATGCATCGCGCTTAATGGCATGATAGATATCGGGCTCATTCTCTTTGCTTAGATTGATGCATTTTGCGTAGCAACCACCTTCAAAATTAAAAACGCCGTCGTTGTCCCAGCCATGTTCGTCGTCACCTATCAAATCGCGTTTTGGGTCAGCCGATAAGGTGGTTTTTCCGGTTCCCGAAAGGCCAAAGAAAATAGCCACGTCGCCTTCTTTGCCAACATTAGCCGAGCAATGCATAGAGGCAATGCCTTTAAGGGGCAAGAAATAGTTCATGATGCTGAAGAACCCTTTCTTGATTTCGCCGCCATACCAAGTTCCGCCAACTACTGCCCTGCGGGCTTTAATGTTAAAGGCTACAAACACCTCGCTATTCAGGTTGTGTTCTTTCCAATTGGCATCATTGGTTTTGCATGCATTAAGAAGCACGAAATCGGGTTTAAAGTTCTCGAGCTCAGCTTCGGTAGGCCTGATGAACATATTTTTAACGAAATGTGCCATCCAAGCAACTTCGGTAACAACGCGAATATTGAGGCGGGTATCGAGGTTGGCGCCAGCAAAGCCGTCCATTACATACAACTTCTTACCATTAAGCTGATTAATGGCAGTTCCATACAAATCGGCCCAAACTTCTTCTGAAATGGGCTTGTTGTCAGAAGATTTCCTCTCGCCGGTTTTCCACCAAACGTTGCCTTCTGATTCACTTTCCCTTACTATATATTTATCTTTGGGCGAACGACCTGTGAAAATGCCAGTATCAACAGCCACAGCACCGGTGTCGGTTACAAAACCCTTATCGAAGCCACTAAGGCAGTCGTCAGTTTCATGTGTAAAAAGTTCGTCGTACGAAAGATTGTAATAAAGTTCATTAACATCCGCAAAACCATATTCCTTAAGGTCTTGCTTAATTTGGTTGAGATTAATTGCCATAAAAAAGAGGAGTTATTGATAGTTTAAGATAAGTTGCATTTGAGGCTTGCAAAAGTAGGTTAATTTTAAAAAACAACGCATATAAGATATAGGGTTATCAACATATTAAGAAACTTGGATATACTAAACACTAAGGATATCAATTATCCAAGCATCAGGGTTTTAACAAATGCGAGCAAAAAAAGTTTTAAAAGCTTAGAAATTTTGGCAACGTTTGCGCTCACATACGTAGAAGCAGCGGAGAACATAAAGCAAAACCACCTGGCTACGCTATTGCCATTTAGCACTCATTTTGTTTGCATTGCGCATCAATTACAGCTAAGGTTACCATATTAACAATATTTGAAACGGTGCTACCCATTTGCAAAATATGAACAGGTTTGCGCAAACCTAACAAAACAGGGCCAATGGCATCGTGTTCACTTATTTCCTTTACGAGTTTGTAAGCAGCATTTCCGGCTGTTAAATAGGGGAATATGAACACATTTGCAGCTTCGCCGGCAAGTTTTGAAAAGGGGAAATATTCTTGCAACATCTCAGCATTCAAGGCAAAATCAGCTTGTAGATCTCCGTCAACAATCAGTTCGGGATTGTTTTTGTGCAGTAAAGCAACCGCTTGGCTAACCTTGGTTGGGATAGCGCCTTTTACCGATCCGAAATTTGAATACGAGACAATGGCAACCCTTGGCGTAATCCCGAAACTCTTTACGGCTTCGGCTGTTTGCAGGGCAATTTCAGCCATTTTTTCGGGCGATGGGTTCATGTTAACCGTGGTGTCGGCAAAAAACAGCAAACCCTTGCTGGTGTTGAGTATATACATACCCGAGACAATATTCCATTTATCCATTTTGCCTATCACCCGAAGTGCAGGGCGAATGGTTTCTGGATAGCTTGTTGTAAGCCCTGACACCATCCCATCCGCAACGCCGGTTTCAACCAACATGCTTCCAAAATAATTCCGGTGCTGCATAAGTTCTCGGGCAATGGTGCGTGTTACTCCTTTGCGTTTACGTTTCTCATAGAGGGTTTCGGCAAAATCATGGCATCGTTTGCGTTCGGCTTCTGAGTGCGAATCAATTATTTGAGCACCATGCAATTCCAGTTCATGTTCTGCAATCAAGCCCTCTATAATGGTTCTATCGCCTAAAAGGATTGGGTACGCAATTTTCTCTTGTAGCGCTATCTCGGCGGCCTTTAATATCTTATAATTCTCAGCTTCAGCATATACAATTTTTTTAGGATGGCTTTGTGCCCTTGCTTTAATTTGCCTAATGAGTGGATTTCCATAACCCATACGTTTGCTCAATTGCTCGGTGTAGGCTTGCCAGTCGGTTATTGGATTGCGTGCAACGCCCGTTTCGATGGCGGCTTTGGCAACCGCCGGTGCAACATGCAAAATCAACCGGGGATCACAGGGTTTGGGTATAATATAGTCTTTACCAAACTTCAGGTTTTGAATATTATAGGCTCGGTTAACCTCATCGGGTGTGGGTTCTTTGGCAAGGGCCGCAAGGGCATAGGCGGCGGCTAATTTCATTTCTTCATTAATTTTGGTAGCCCGCACATCCAATGCTCCCCTAAAGATAAAGGGAAAGCCCAAAACATTGTTAATCTGATTAGGGAAATCAGAACGGCCGGTTGCCATAATCAAATCATCACGGGTGCTAACAGCTTCATCATAAAGAATTTCGGGCACGGGATTAGCTAAGGCAAACACAATGGGGTGTGGCGCCATCTTCAGCAACCATTCTTTCTTCAATACGCCAGCTACCGAAAGCCCCAGAAACATATCTGCACCTTCAAGGGCTTGTTCAAGTGTAAGCATTGGCCCACCATGCGCAAAACGCTGCTTGGCCGAATTCAAATCGGTGCGGCTGCTGTGTAGCATACCTTTGCTGTCGAACATGGTAATATTCTCTAACCTTGCACCTAGCATTACATATAGCTTTGTACACGAAATAGCCGACGCACCTGCCCCGTTAACTACAATCTTAACATCTTCTATATCTTTATAAGTCAACTCCAATGCATTAAGCAAACCTGCGGATGTTATAATGGCTGTGCCATGTTGATCGTCGTGCATCAGCGGGATGTTTAGCTCCGCTTTAAGCCTGTCTTCTATTTCAAAACATTCAGGTGCTTTGATATCTTCTAGATTAATCCCGCCAAAAGTTGGGGCAATGGCTTTAACAACTTGTATGATTTTTTCGGGATCTTTTTCGTCAATCTCGATATCAAACACATCAATATCAGCATAAATCTTAAACAACAAGCCCTTCCCTTCCATAACGGGTTTGCCGGCTTCGGTACCAATATCGCCAAGGCCCAAAACCGCTGTGCCATTGCTAATTACTGCTACTAAATTTCCTTTGGCGGTGTACTTGTAAACATCATCGGGGTTTTTTTGGATTTCGAGACAGGGAGCAGCTACCCCTGGTGTATAGGCCAACGACAAATCACGTTGTGATAAATACGGTTTGGTTGGCTTTACTTCAATTTTTCCCGGACGGCCTTCGGAATGGTAGGCCAGTGCAAGCTTATTTAAAAAGCTACGATCAGTAAATTGGCTCATATTCAGTAGATTTTGGTTAATTGATAGTTCTTGGCATGGCAAAAAACCATGCTGAGATTGGAAGTACTAAAAGTACAACATATAATTAAAAAGTCAATAGTTCCCTCGAATAATACAACAAAAGGAAGTGATTCTCAAGCATTATCAATTTAACGGCAATTCAAATCGCAACAAGCCTAAACACTACAAATACCTATTTGCAACAGTTTTTATAACTTGCACGCTCAAACTATTGCATGTTAATCTGTCCTTACAAACTTACTTTTGATAACTTTTACATGTTAGGATCTCTCAGCTTTTAACAATAATTAAACCTAAAATTACATGAACCGATTTACTAACCTATTACTTATCATGGCTTTGCCAATGTTGCTTTTTGCCACTAAAGGCACCGACAAAGACAAAGCCCCCAAAAGCGACACCCTGCAAGAAGGATCGTTCGCAGCCTTAAGTTTTAGAGGCATTGGCCCTGCTTTTGCTTCGGGCCGTATTGCCGATTTTGCCATCAACCCCAAAAACCCATCCGAGTATTATGTGGCCGTTGCCGCTGGCAATGTGTGGAAAACCACCAACTCAGGAACTACTTGGAGCCCAATTTTCGACAATTACGGGGCATGGTCAATTGCCGATGTAGAAATTGACCCCAACAATACCAACGTTGTGTGGGTAGGAACAGGCGAATACAACAGCCAACGCGCCATTGGATATGGTGATGGCATCTATAAATCATGCGATGGTGGAAGAAGTTTCACCAATATGGGCTTAAAAAATTCGGAACACATTGGCCGTGTTATAATTGACCCACGCAATAGCGATGTGGTGTATGTGGCTGCTCAAGGCCCACTTTGGGGACCAGGAGGAGAACGCGGTTTATACAAAACCAGTGATGGAGGAAAAACATGGTCAAAAATCCTCGAAATAAGCGAAAACACAGGTGTAACCGACATTGTATTTGACCCAAGAAATGCAGATGTGCTTTATGCAGCCTCCTATCAACGCAGGCGACATGTTTGGACCTTGGTAGATGGAGGCCCCGAAGGAGCCATTTACAAATCGACCGATGCCGGAGCAACCTGGAAAAAACTCACCTCTGGACTTCCCGGCGGCGATGTTGGGCGTATTGGCTTAGCCATTTCGACCGTAAACCCTGATTATGTTTATGCCATTATTGAAGCTGAAGGTGAAACAGGCGGATTTTACAGAACTACCAACCGAGGTGCTACCTGGGAAAAAATGAGCAATCATGTGTCAGGAAGCCCGCAATATTATAACCGCATTTTTTGCGACCCTGCTGATGTGAACAAAGTTTTTTCTGTAGAAACCATTACTCAATATACGCTGGATGGTGGAAGAACTTTTAAAAGCTTGAGCAACAACAAACGCCATGTTGATGACCATGCTCTCTGGATTGACCCAGCTGACACACAGCATCTATTAATTGGAGGTGATGGGGGCATATACGAAACTTTTGATGGGGGCGCAAACTGGGACTTGAAAGAAAACCTACCCGTTACACAGTTTTATCGTGTTTCGGTTGATAACTCCTACCCTTTTTACTATGTATATGGAGGCACCCAAGATAATAACAGCATGGGCGGGCCGTCGCGAACCACCCGAAATGCCACACTTACTGACGATTGGTTTGTAACAAATGGGGGTGATGGATTTGAAACCGCCATAGACCCACTTGACAACAACATCGTTTATGCCCAATCGCAACATGGCGGATTGGTACGTTATGATCGCCAAAGCGGAGAAGCCATTGACATACAACCACAACCACCTGTTGGCGAAGCCTACCGCTGGAACTGGAATTCGCCGATTATTGTAAGCCCTCATCATCCCCATAGGCTATACTTTGCAGCTAATAAGTTGTTTATGTCAGATGATAGAGGAGATACCTGGAAATTGATTAGCCCCGATCTTACCCGTCAACTCGACCGCAACAAACTTCAGGTTTTTGGGAAAATACAATCTCCAGAAGCCGTTGCAAAAAATGCCTCAACCTCGTATTACGGCAATATTGTTGCGCTAGACGAATCACCCCTTAAAGAAGGTTTGTTGTATGTGGGCACTGACGACGGCCTTATACAAGTGAGCTCAGATGCTGGAAAAAACTGGACAAAATACGAATCATTCACAGGCATACCCGATAAGACCTATGTTGACTTCTTGTTAGCATCACAACACGATGAAAACGTGGTATATGCCGCTTTTGATGCTCGCAAGCAAAACAACCTGAAGCCCTACCTCCTTAAAAGTATCGACAAGGGCAAGACATGGACGTCAATAGTGAACAATTTGCCCCAACGCGGCACTGTTTATTCCATTGCCGAAGACCATAAAGACAAAAACCTCCTGTTTATTGGAACTGAGTTTGGCGTGTATTTTACAACGGATGGTGGCAAGATTTGGGTAAAACTTTCAAACGGTCTTCCCACTGCCTGTGTGATGGATATGGCCATACAAAAACGCGAGAACGACCTGGTGATAGCAACTTTTGGAAGAGGATTCTACATTCTTGAAGACTATTCGATTCTAAGAAACCTAAAAACCAGCACATTGGAAGCCAAAAGCATATTGTTTCCCATAAAAGATGCTTTATCGTATGTGCAAACCGGCACAAAATACGGCCAGGGCTCAACCACTTATACCAATGACAATCCGCCTGTTGAAGCAACATTTACTTGGTATTTAAAGGATGTGCCTAAAAGCCTAAAATCAAAGCGCAAAGAAGCCGAAAAAGAAGCTGCTAAAAACAAAAAGGACATTGATTACCCAAGCCTTGAAACCTTGCTACTCGAAGAAAAGGAAGAGAAGCCTGTGTTGCTTTTTACAATTACGAACGAACAAGGCGAGATTATCCGCAGAATCAGCACACAAGCTTCTACCGGAATAAACCGCACCACTTGGGATTTACGTTACGCATCTTCGTTTCCCGTTTCAGGTTCTGGCGACCCATTTGAATCAGATGGCAGTGCCATGCTAGCTCCTCCGGGCAAATATGGTGTAAGCATAACAATGGTTTACAACGATAGCCTCACCACACTTCAAGGCCCAGAGTGGTTTAACATAAAAGCCCTCAACAATGCCACACTTGCAGCTACCGACAAGCTTGCTCAAGCTGACTTCTACAAAAAGGTATTTGAAACCGGAAGGGTCGTTTTGGGTGCTTTCAGCATTTCTGACGAGCTTGAAGGCCGGATAAAAGCTGTACGCCAAGCCATTGAGCAAACCCCAGCCATGCCTTTTGAATTTGTGCTGAAGGCTAAATCGCTACAAGACGAGCTCAACAAGATTCAAATTGCCTTCAAAGGAAACCCCTCCTTAGAAAAACGCAACGAAAACCAACCACCCAGCATTGCCAACCGCATGTATAGCTTGGTTTACAGCCATTGGTCGCACACCTCGGTTCCCACAAATACCATGAAAAACGATTACGCAATTGTTCTTAACGAGTTTGAACCCTTGTACAATAAGCTCAAGACCCTGCTAAACACTGACTTAAAACAACTAGAAAGCGAAATGGAAAAATACGCCGCACCTTACACACCCGGACGTTTTCCTGAACTGAAATAGGGCTTAAGCCTTTACGTTTTAAAAAGCCTAGCTTAAAATAGATTAAGCTGGGCTTTTTTGTTATTTGACACTTAAAAAGCCAAAATCAGTCACATTTGCTTAGTTTTGCAACTTCTAACGAATAATGCCACTTGGAAACTCACAAAATGATTCCCTTTTCGCCTCCACGTATGGATGAGCGTATTGTAGAAGAAGTTACAGCTGCTTTAACTTCGGGTTGGATTACAACGGGTCCGCGTACAAAAAAGTTCGAGGCCATGCTCACCTCCTACGGAGGCCATAAATCAACACTTTGTGTAAGCTCGGCATCGGCAGGGCTTGAATTGGTTTTACGGTGGTTTGGTGTAAAAGAAGGTGATGAGGTGATAATTCCGGCTTACACGTATGCTGCCACTGCCAATGTAGTAGTTCACTGTGGTGCAAAGCCCGTGTTTGTGGATATTGATGACGATTTCAATATTTCGGTTGAAACTGTTAAGCAAGCTATTAACCCACGAACCAAAGTCATAATGCCTGTGGATATAGGTGGATGGCCGGCAAAATACGAGCAACTAAACCAATTGGTGCAAGAACCATCAATTAAACAATTGTTTGTTGCCGAAGGAAATGAACAAGCTAAGCTTGGGAGGATATTAATTCTATCGGATGCGGCTCATTCAATAGGTGCCGAGGTTAATTCGAAAAAGACAGGATCTCTAACCGATATCACGGTTTACTCGTTTCATGCCGTAAAAAACCTGACCACTGCCGAAGGCGGGGCAATTTGCCTAAACTTGCACGAGCCATTTATCAACGATGACGTTTACAAAATACTGAATATAAAATCGTTGCATGGTCAAAACAAGGATGCCTTAGCAAAAACCCAAATTGGGAACTGGCGGTACGACATTGTGGAAGCGGGCTATAAATGCAACATGACGGACTTACAGGCAGCCATTGGCATTGTGGAGCTACAACGCTATGATGAAGATATGCTTGCCAAACGCAAACAGATTTTTGATACGTATGCACACGCGTTTTCAAAACATACTTGGGCAAAGCTGCCTGTGTATGAAACGGAGCATCAAAAATCTTCGTACCATGTGTTTCTGCTTCGGATAAACAATATTACGGAAGAACTACGCGATAGAATGATTAGCGCCATTTTTGCCCAGAACGTTTCGGTAAATGTCCATTTTGTGCCCTTGCCCATGATGACATTTTATAAATCAATGGGTTATTCAATAAACGACTATCCTAACGCTTACCTTAATTATAGAAGCGAAATTAGCTTACCCGTTTATTACGACTTAACACCGGACCAAGTAAACAGGGTAATTCAGGTGGTGGAAGCGGCATGGGCTGAGGTTTGCGGTCAATAAAATGATAATGAAAAGAGCATTTGACGTAGTATCAGCTTTGGTTGGTTTAGCTTTGCTAAGCCCACTCTTTTTGGTGATTACGCTCGCTATTGTTTTTGATTCAAGGGGAGGGATTTTTTATAAGCAAGTTCGTGTTGGCAAAAAAAACCGCGATTTCGTGCTCTACAAATTTAGGACAATGGTTACGGGTGCCGATAAAAATGGCTTATTGACTATTGGCGATGACGACAAACGAGTAACAGGAGTTGGGAGGTTTTTGCGAAAATACAAACTAGATGAATTGCCACAACTCATTAACGTGCTAAACGGTAGCATGAGCATAGTTGGGCCTCGCCCTGAAGTACGCAAATATGTAAAATTGTATGATTGCACACAATTAAAAGTATTAGACCTTAAACCAGGGCTTACAGATTATGCTTCACTTGCCTATTTAAACGAAAGCGAAGTTCTTGCCCAATCAAACAATCCAGAAAAAACCTATATCGAAACCATTATGCCGGAAAAACTTGCTTTAAATATTAAATATTTACAAGAACAAAGCTTTGGTATCGACTTAAAAATAATATACAAAACCATACTAGGTATTATAGCTAAAAAAAACTGACATTATTGTACTGAAATTACTCAAAATAAATATTAAACACCAAACAAACAAGTTAGCAATGCAAAATATTAAAAATATTATATTTGATTTCGGAGGTGTAATCCTAAACATTGATTTCAACAAAACCATTAATGCATTTGTAAACCTGGGTATTGATCGCTTTAGTGAATCATTTACAGGTTTTTCCCAATCACAAGTATTTAATGACCTTGAAACCGGGAAAAGCTCACCAGCAGAATTTTACGAAGGCTTGCGCACTGAATTGGGCGTGAAGCTTAGCAACGAGCAAATAGCTGAAGCATGGAATGCGTTATTATTAGATTTACCTCCGCACCGTGTTGACATCTTAAAATCGCTAAAAAACAATTATCGCCTATTTTTGCTGAGCAACACCAATCAAATTCATTTTGAATCGTATAACAGCCGGTTTAAACAAGATTATGGGTATGATTTTTCCGATTTATTTGAACACGCCTATTGGTCGTTCAATGTAAAAAAACGCAAACCCGATACCGAGATTTTTGAACATGTACTAACAACCAGCGGCTTAAACCCCAGCGAAACCCTGTTTATTGACGACAGTTATCAACACATAGAAGGAGCCCGTAAACTTGGGATAAAAACGCTACACCTTCATGGCATAGAGCTAAAAGACCTTTTTGAAAACGGCAGTTTAAGAGCCGATGCACCTATTTTGTAATATGGGCTAAAAACGCGGGGTCTTTTTTAACCATTCGATAGATGGTTGTTTTACCAATACCCAGTTTTTCGGCAACAACTTTAATGTTACCATCATACTTCTCCATAAAATGCTTTACAATGCGTAAATCGTAATCCTCAAGGGTTCGCTCTTCGCTTAAAAAGTCTTCGTTTGTGGCAGTAGCTGAGAATGTAATATCTTCAGGTTCAATAACATTATCGCCTGACATAACACAGGCTAGTTCAATTAAAGCCTTAAGTTCCCGTACATTGCCCGGAAAACTATATTTTAATAGCTTTTCTTGGGTTTTGGGCGAAATAGTTTTGGGTTTTAGGCCATTTTTATGGCAAAACTCATCCATAAAGAAACGTGAAAGCAAAAGCACATCGTTGCCTCTGGTGCGAAGTGGCGGTAATTCGATGGGTAAGCCCAGAAGCCTAAAATACAGGTCTTTTCTAAAAGAGCCATTTTTAACTTCTTGTGTAAGGTTTTTATTGGTGGCTACTATTATTCGGGCATCAAACTTAATGACCTGGTTGCTACCAACGCGTGTAAATTCCTCTTCTTGCAAGGCCCGTAAAAGTTTTACTTGCATATTCAAATCCATGTCAGCCACTTCATCCAAGAAAAGGGTTCCCCCATCTGCTTCTTCAAACTTTCCAACGCGTCGGTTATTAGCCCCTGTAAACGAGCCTTTTTCATGACCAAACAATTCGCTTTCAATTAATTCTTGAGGTACCGCCGAAACATTGATGGCAACAAACTTTCCTTTCTTTTTGAGCGAATTATAGTGTATGGCCTTAGCTACCAATTCCTTACCAGTTCCTGTTTCGCCAGAGATAGATACTGCAATATTGGTTTTGCTGGCTTTTTCTACCAACTCGAAAATTCGTTGAATTGTTGGGCTTGTGCCTTTTATGGGGTTATAATCCAGGTACTTTTTCCCAACTTCTTCTTCTAATTGTGTGATTTTGAGTTGTAGCTGCCGGTTCTGCTCTATTTTGTTGATGAGGTTGGTAAGACGGCCTTTCATATTGCGATCTTTTACCACATAATCATAGGCACCTTTACGCAGAATTTCCAGGGCTGTTGCTATATCTTGTTGGCCAGATACTATGATTACAGGAATACTGGGATTAAACTTCCTAATCTTTTTAAATATATCTAAACCGTTGTAATCGGGAAGAAGGTAATCGAGTGAGATAACATCGGGGCTTTTATACAAATTATCCAAGAAGTCTTTTCCATTTGTAAAGACTTCAACGCTGTAATTTCCTTCCTTATGCAAGGATTCGGCCAATACTTTGGCTGTGATTACATCATCTTCAACTATAAATACTTTCAAAGGCTCCACTTCTTCTTTTTTTTGGTTAGTACCAAATATCGCTCATGGTACATGAGTTGGGTCAAAGATAATACATAAACGCCATTTTGGCACATATGGTTTCAAAAAAGCTCAAATATTTTTTTAATAGACCCATTTAAAATCCTATTCGAAAAAAAACAAGATTAGTTTAGCCTAAACACAGTTCCCCCGTTTATTCTAATTCGTTTATCAACAGCTCAATACTTTAAGCTCTTCAAAAATTACCAGCACTTCTTGCGGATCAACAGCAGCCATTAGGCGAATCTTATAGGGTTTAAAATTTGCAATACCTTTAAAGTAGTTCGAATAGAATTTTCGCATCTCCAACACGGCTCGTTTTTGGCCTTTTACAGCTATTGCATGATTAAAATGACGGTTGCAGATGGCTATCCTTTCGGCTATATCAGGTTCTGGGGATTTGGTTTTTGCATGCAAAAAGGCCTTAATTTCCTTAAAAATCCAAGGATAACCAATTGCTGCCCGCCCTATCATTATACCATCAACTCCGTATTTATCAATAACTTCTGCCGCTATAGCAGCTGAGGTAATATCGCCATTTCCTATTACGGGTATGTGCATCCTGGGGTTGTTTTTAACCTCGCCTATCAATGTCCAATCTGCCTTTCCGGTATAAAGCTGGGCTCGCGTTCGGCCATGTATAGTTATAGCCGCTATACCTACATCTTGAAGCCTTTCGGCAATATCAACAATGTTTTTACTGTTTTCGTCCCAGCCCAGCCGGGTTTTTACTGTTACCGGAAGGCTTGTGGCTTTAACCACTTGGCTTGTTATTTCAACCATTTTAGGGATGTTGTTCATAATGCCCGAACCTGCACCTTTTGAAACAACTTTGCGAACAGGACAGCCCCAATTTATATCAATTAGATCAGGATTTACCTTTGCGGCCTCCCTTGCGGCACCGGCCATTGCCGCTGCTTCATGGCCAACAATCTGTATCCCTATGGGTCGTTCGGCCTCCTCAAAATAAAGTTTCTTGGTGCTTTTGTCGGCTTCCCTTATAAGCCCTTCCGCCGAAATAAATTCAGAATACATGATATCGGCACCCATTTCTTTGCATATCATCCTGAAGGAGATATCCGTAATATCTTCCAAAGGAGCCAGCATAATAGCCGTTCCCGGAATTTCTTTTAAACCTCTTATTAACATTCTGCAAAATTATAACTTATTGCCTTATAACACAAAACATACATTATCAATTAATTACAACTATCATTACATCTTTTTCAACACTTTGGATAAGGCGAAGCGCGTTTTTACGCACGTATAATTGCGTTACTATCTTAGTATTTCTACTTAGATTTGTAAACTGGCCTTTAATTAACCTCAAAGAAATTGGATAACGTGTATAACGGATTAACCGTGAACAACTTTGATTGGAAAGACAAAGTTGTGCTTGTGGTAGAAGACGATTATGTCAGCTACCGGCTTATTTGTTACTATCTATCAGGTACTTGTGCCGACATCCTATGGGCGCGCAATGGACGCGAGGCGGTAAACATTTGTTATTCGAATCCAGAAATCAACATTGCCTTGCTCGACATTCAATTGCCGACCCTTAACGGTTTAGATGCGATGAAAGAAATTAAAACGTTTAGGACCAAACTACCTGTTATTGTTCAAACTGCTTTTTGCATGGCAGAGAACAAACGGGAGAGCTTTGCTGCAGGCTGCGATGAATTTTTGGCCAAACCATATGACAGGAACGACTTACTTGAAAA
>CAZKHA010000063.1:0-17289 GCA_964552325.1 uncultured Bacteroidales bacterium | reverse complement strand
AATTTTAACTATTTGATAGTTTTTTAATTTGGGCTGCAAAGTAACTACTTTTTTCTGGATAATTCAAACGCAACTTCTCGTAAATTTTGATGGCTTTAGCGAAATTGCCTTGTTGGGCATAAACCATGGCCAAGGTTTCGCTTATAATTTCTTCTTGTGGTTGCGAACTTTTCTCTGCAAAATCATCTGCATCGAAAAATTCGGCCTTATGCCGTTTAATAACTGGGTTGGAGTTGATGAAACCATCAATAATATCAAGTTTTTGGGTCAAAGGTTTACCTGGGTCGGGGCCAAATTGTTTCTTGGGAATCAAGGGGCCTAAGCTTTCTTCAATATCATACGCTAAACCCGATTTACGTTTGATGGTCTCGGGGGCAGCATTGGCGGCTGACGCATCTGAAGTTAACTCAAGACCTTGTTGGGTAAGCTTCGATTCCTTTAGCCTGGCCGCCTTTAACTCTTCAATCCTCTTTTCTATCAACATTAGTAATTCTTCCTTTTTTGAAAGCTTTTGAAGCTGAGGAAGCGGAGTCTCTAGGCCAGTATGCTTTGCATCGTCATTAAAAGTTGAAGGCACTTCAGCTTTAACAATTGGTAGGTCAGCAACAGATTCAACAACAGCTTGCGATGGTTCTATAGTTATAATAGGCTCCACAGCTGATTGGATGGGCTCTTCTTCGGTTTTTGGTTTATTTTGTGCAAATTGCAGCGCTAGATTTGGGGTCGGTTTGCCTTTATCATCTTTTAAACTTGGGCCATTCTGAATGTAACTCTCAGAATATATGTCTTGATTGATATAGTCAATCAGTTTTTTCAACATCCCGCGATTGGAGGCATATATAGCGGCCAACTTTAATCGTGAACTATATTGGATACTATTTTCGTGCTGCAGATTTGCAACCATCAGCATATGGGCTGTTTGACAATAAGGGTATTGCTGCAAAAGCTCAGCCAGTTGCCCAACACTTTCTTTGCCTAAGTTGCCGGGTCGTTCCAATAAGTCGGTATAGTATTTAGTGTTCAATGTATTACCAGTTTACAACTGCTTTATTAAATATATCGTCTATCAAACCTTCCGATATTTCTTGTATTAATCCATCCTGCACACTTACAAGGTTTTGGCTCGAACCATAATCCGCATAGCGTGTAAAGGTTTGCTCAAAATTGTCTTTCTCCTTAAACTTGTTGGTAAACTTTATTTTAACTGTTATTGTGAGCCGGTTAAGTGCGGCCTGTTCATTGCCTTGAATAGCTACTGGTTGTGTTGAGTAACCTGTAATGATACCTTCTATGGCTAAATCTCCATTTCGGTTAATAACATCAAGGGTGGTTTGGGAAGCGAATTTATCGCGAAGGCCATCGGTAAATGTTTGGCTTAATGTAGCCACAACCAATGGTGCTTGGTTGGCGAAGTATTCTACTGAAATTGTTTTGGCTTCAGCGGGAATAGAGGCACCAGTAAACGAATAACTCATCTTACATGCTGGAAGCAAAGCTGTTGCAACCAAAAGACCGAGTATGACTAAGCTCCGTTTCATCAAAATTTAAGGTATAGGGATTGCAAAGTTACAATGAATCCTGCGGATTAGCGCGTTCAGGTTCTATTTTATCAGTTTGATTGTTTGCGGCCCGTTTGGGGTAATATACATCAAAACAAACAATTATAGCGATAAACCCCCAAAAAGGAACGCTAGCTTTATCCGTATCAAGAAAGTTGTTCATGATGCCGTGTATAAAATAGGCAATCATGCTTAAAGTCAGCGCCATGGCCATTTGGCGGTGACGGCGTTCGGCAGCCTCTTTATAAACTTTGAAGCCGTAAAACACCACAAGTGAATACAAAATGAGGCGAATAAGTGTTCCGGGGAAGCCTTCTTCGGCCAAAGGCCCGATGTATTCGCTATGAGCATTTCCTTTATCTCCGGCATTGGTGCTGATAATGGTCTTTTCTTTTGAAAGTTGGAAAGGGGCATACACAAATTGATAGGTGCCAGGGCCCCAGCCCATATATGGCCGCGTTTCGAACAACCTAATAGCAGCCTGCCACCTGTTTATTCGTTCAAGATTTGAGGCATCTGACGATATGTTGGAGATGGATTGTACATGTTCAATAAAATTGGCCGACGAATCTTGTTTGTTTTTTTCGAGTTTATCTAAAATCTGCTGCTGGAAAGCAAAGAATAGCCCGATCAAGGCAGCGGTTACTAAAAAAACCCAACGGAATTTTATCTTCAATACGGCTATAATCAGCACTCCAAATGCAAAAACAAGGCTTATCCAGGCTGCACGGCTAAAGGATAGATACAATGCCATAGCCACAAAAAAGGAGGCAACAATGGCAAACATACGTGAGAATTTTTTTTGCCCCGTATCGAACGTAAAGAACACCAAAACAGGTAAAAACATGGCTGTAATAACGCCATAGGCGGTGTGGTCATTATAAAAAGGATCCATTACCCAATGCCCAATTTCTTCGTCGAAACCAACCTGCGAGTGCCTAATGGTTGTATAAACAATTACAATCATTAGGGTAAGTGTGTAAGCCCAAATAAACCGTTTTGTAAATTTCTCCTTTTGGAACAACATGATGGCCATAAAGTAGAAGGGGATCACAAACCATAACCTTGACAACAAGTATTTAAAAGAAACTAAGGGCAATTCAGAAGTAATGGTAGTAATAAACATCCAACCTAAATGAATGAGTATTAATATCGTAATTGGATGTTTTAATAGTTTTCGATCAAGCCGTTCGTCATAAAAAAGTTTAATAAAAAAAACAACCAACATTCCGAACATAAGAGGCTCTCCGGGCATGGAAACCGTAAAACCCAAATCCAAATCTTTAAGGGTAAGGCTAAGGGGAGTGGCAAATACGGCAAGAAAAAAAACCGTTTCGAGCGAAAACACAAATAAGATAGCCATTATGGCAATAAGGGGGATTGCCACGGCCCAATAAAGCTCCTTGGTGAGTAAAAAACAATTGAATGCAATAAAAAGTGCACTGATGAAATAGACCCACTTAAGCTTATATTTTTCTATCAAAACCTATTGGTTGTTAAGATGTAACAAAACTTACTGATTTTCTTGCTTTGCGAGCTTCGAATTCTCGATTATGCCTATTCCAATTATTGAGACAAATAAAACCGCCAGGGATGACAACACAACTATAATCCAACGCACAGGGTACGACTTTTTATCAGCAACCTGTGGGCTAGTTATGATATTGGCATAGGTGTATCTGCGATCCTGGTCCATTACGGCGCGGTCATAGTCTTTTTTAATCTCGGCGTAGTTCATGGCTTCTTGTTTAATGAGCTCAGTAACCATAACCATTTCACCGCCTTTTTCTTCCATGTTCTTTTTGGTCTTTAACACTTCGGCTGTATTAATATTGCCGCCACCTTGCACGGTACGCAAAAAGCCTTTGGCCACCTCTTGTGATTGGAACTCATAATCAAGCAATCCATAAGTGGTTCCTAAGTATTCCATCCGCTTTTGAAGTGAGTCAAGAAGTAATTCCTTACGTCTTAAATGACGTTCGTACATTCGAACAACTTCTGCAAACTTTTCATGGTGTAGGCCACCAACTTTCAAATTATAGTAATAAAGTATCCCATTCACTATTTCGCAGGCTGTTGCACGATCAATATCCATTACATCAATCATTACAGCTTCATACTGGGTTTTGCTGATTTTGATGTTGCGGTCGTAAGTCCAATAAAGTGCTGATTGCCAAGCATCTTTAGAAGTATCAATACGATAATGGTCAATTAAGTTGAACTTTTGGATGATGCTATCGCGTATGTTGTTTGATTGCATGATTTGAAGCATCTGCTCTGTAAGGCTTTCATCAGAGTATTCAAGCACATTGGCAGGATATACGATGGCAAATGATTTGAATTTAGGTTTTATAAACATTGGCCCTGAAAAAATGATGGAAAGCAAAATAGTAGCTCCGATAAGGATGGCTAAGTGCAACCGCCATTTAATCAGTAACTGAACTATTTTTAGATTTCTGTAGTAATTCTCCATGGTTTGTAAATTAATTGTAATTGGGTCGGGTATATAGGTCAGGGTTTTTTCAACTAAAGTCTGGGTTATTTGGTCAAAATCTTTATCAAAAGTTAAGGGGTAGGGGTTGTTAAGGTTGAGGCTTTTTTTTTTAATACCAAAGCAGGAAAACGTTCAAGTATCAAAATCACCAGTATAGATACAAGCATGGAAGCGAACACCGATACCAACACGATTAGCCAACGTACTGGGTATGATTTCTTTTCGGCCTTATAAGCTGTATTAACAACAAATTTTTGGGGTAGGTCTTCGTACGCATCAATTTTAGCTTCCTCGTATTTGGCTTGTAACTGGCTAAATTGCTTTTTCTCATGCTCTAACTGGTTGCGTATAGAAACATAGGGCCCGCCAAATTTGGCTAAGATCTGAAGTTTGGCTTCAAGTGCTGCAATGCTACCTTTATTATTGCGTGCTATTTCGATAGCCAATTGCTGGTTTATCATTTCGGCTTGGGTTTCATAATCAAACACACCCAGCTCACGAAGTTTTACCAGCGAATCTTCCATAACACGAATTTGTTCGCGCTTACGGTTGAACTCTGCCTCAACAATTTTATAAGCCTTCGTAGCACGATCTTTCTGCATTTTGGCTTTGGTAGAATCAAACAAAACTGCCATATCATTGGCCATATCGGCGGCTGTTTGTGGGTCTTTATCGAGTACGGTTACCTTTATGGCCATATTCTCGGTGCGCCTAAAAGTTATATTGCTTTCAAACTCCTTATACAGTTCGGTGAGCTTATAAGGTGAGTTCTCTGCAATTTCATAATGCTCTAAAAGATTGTATTTTTGTATGATACGATCTCGAATAGCATTTGAGTTGAGGATTTGGAGCATTTGCTCGGCTTGTTCTTCTTGCCCAAATTCCAGAATATCTTGTTTTGGCCCATACGAGTCGGACAACAATGCCTTTGAAACCGAACTAGTAGAAACCGGATACATAATCATGACCGATTTATACTTGGGCTGTATAAAATGTTTTGAAGAGAAAATTACAGATGCAAGTAATGAGGCTACCATTACTAGGGCAAGTGGTTTTTTCCAGTATGTCAGAAAAAGGAAAAGACGTTCCGAGTTCCAATCGCCTTTCCTTTCTTTATATTCATCCATAGGCAGGAATTTTGAAAAAAGGCCATTCATTTGGCTCGGCAAATTTAGAAAATTTGAGTGAATTGACAGCTATTGTGCCCAATTTCATCCATAAGCCCTAAACTGCACATCCTAATGCTATTGCTCCTTCTTTAATAGCTTGTATAAATTGTTAATATTAAGCAATTTAAAACTTATAGCTGTGATGATGGTGATACAACCGGATACCAAAATGCTCCATAACAATCCTAGACCAATGACCCGAGCTAGATACGAAATGCCTAAGACAACCAAAACAAATACGAAGAGATTGGACAAATACTTCCAATCAGGCTTTAGCTTAAATATCAAGATTACAAGAACCACTTGAACAAAAATGGAGAGCATCTGGCTAATGACGTTTGTTACCGCCGCTCCTATAGCTTCCATTCTGGGTATTAATAATAAGTTAAGAGCAATATTAATAACCATACAACTAAAGGCTGTAATATTCAACGTTTTTAAATTCCCATTGGCTGTGAGCAATGTTCCAAATACATACGAACTCGACATGGCAATAAAGGCCGTCATGAGCAATTTAAAAATTAAGGCCGATTCAGCTATGCGTTCGGCAAAGGCAAACAACGACTCATCAGCATGCTGTGGATATAGCACCCGCATAATATCGTGTGCATTAAACAAAGCTATGCTTGCTGAGTAGATTGAAATTACCCAAAGGATGTTGAAGGATAATCGTACTATTCCAATAACATTCTCTTTGTTTTTGAGCATATTAGCAAAGATTGGAAGCAAAAGTGCGGCAAATAAGTAAGCAAACATATTGGCGGCATCAAGCAGCCTAAAGGCTGAGGCATAAATCCCCGATTGCTCATCGCCCAATTTCCCAGGCAATATGCGCTCGAGAAGCACAAAATCGATACGGTTGTAAAACGACATTAATAAGGTAAGCAAAGCAAAAGGGAAGCTCTGCTTTATGATCATTACAAAGAATGGTATGTTCCAGTTGAGCCTTACAAAAGATGATTTCCGAAATACTGCCACAGCCGCAAAAACACCTGTTAAAAGGTAAGCTAAGGTTTGGGCATACACAAACCATTCTATCTGGAAATGGGTGCGTGTATAGGTGTTGAGCAACAAAAACCCTACAAATACTATCATCAACAAACGGTCAAGTACCGAAACTATACTGTCAGTCTTAAACAAAAGCAAACCAGAGATATTTGACCGAAGGTATAGAACGAACGTAAGCAAAAACTGGTTGAAGCCAACAAGAGCAAGCAATTTCAACTGGTCGGCTGAATAGCCAATAATAGCCCCTGATGCCATAATGATGACAAAATATACAAACGCTAGCAAGAAACGCAGTATAATAATACCCGACAAGTGTTTGTTCAACAGATGCTTGTGCTGGGCGATATTGCGATTATTGTAATTGGTAATGCCAAAATCGAGGATTATACCAAAAAGAAATGAAAAGTTTAGAATGGCCGAATAGTAACCATAGGACGACACCCCAACCAAATTCTGCACACTTCTGTCAATGCCAAATATCCAGAAGGGCTTGATTAAGAGGTTAAGAAACACTATTAAACCTAAGTTGGTTATAAATTTCTTTTGCATCGCGGCAAAAGTACTTTATAATAATGGAACTAAAAGCCCTTTTTGCAACCAAGCCTTATCTTCTAGCCCAAAAAATGCCCTATTGAAATGACAGCCCTGATTACATAACCCTGTGCAAAGAGGATCAAAGATGGCCTTTAACAGTCCTACAAATAGACTAAAAGAGAATTAAATAATTGGTTTACAGTATAATTGTAGGGCAAAGAGGATACGAATACTATCGTTCAAATGCAATTACGCTTCTACCTTAGATTGGGCATTTGATTAAAAGTTGACGGTTTGTTTTGTACTTTTGCAGCTTATTCTTTAAGGCTATATCATATTGAAAATACTGGTTAATACACGCTTATTACTTAAAGACCGCCTCGATGGCATTGGCTGGTTTACGTATGAAAGCTTGAAGCGTATTGTTGTGCAACACCCTGAGCATCAGTTTTATTTTGTATTTGATCGTCCATGGCATCCAACATTTATCATGGGAAAGAATGTTGAACCCATAATTCTATCGCCACCCACAAGGCACCCCATTCTATTTTATATTTGGTTCGAACTCAGGCTGCCTTCCTTAATTAGACGCATAAAGCCTGACTTATTCGTGTCAACAGATGGGTTTGTCTCCCTTCGATCGAACGTAAAGACACTTAATGTTATCCACGATTTAAACTTTGAGCATAATCCCGAGGATATGCCATGGTTTTACCGCTGTTACTATCGGTTTTTTTTTAAACGGTTTGCCCACAGGTCGCAACGGATTTGTACGGTTTCTGAGTTTTCAAAATCTGATATTGCTAAATCCTATAATATTAATCCTGACCGTATAGATGTAGTGTATAATGGGGCTAATGAACGGTTTACTCCGGTTAGTAACGAAATAATCTCCAAAACCAGGGTTCAATTTGCCGACGGTTGCCCCTATTTTTTGTTTGTTGGAACTTTACATCCGCGCAAAAACCTGGTTAACCTGTTTAAAGCCTTTGATTATTTCTGTCAAAAATCGGGCGAAGGAGTAAAGCTCTTAATTGTGGGCAACCGAAAATGGTGGACCCACGAAATAGAACAGACGTACAACGCCATGAAGTACAAGCAGGAGGTAGTGTTTACCGGGCGGTTGTCAACCGAAAAACTGCACCATGTTATAGTCTCCGCAATGGCCGTAACCTACGTTTCGCTATTCGAGGGCTTTGGAATCCCAATACTCGAAGCCTTTTATTGTGATGTGCCGGTTATCACCTCTAATATCACCTCTATGCCCGAAATAGCTGGCGATGCAGCATTGTTGGTCGATCCACTTGATTATGTACAAATTGGTGAGGCTATGCTTAAACTTAATGGTAACCAAACTCTAAGGCAATCACTCATAGAAAAAGGCCGCATACAACGTACCAAGTTTAATTGGCAGAATACTGCTGATTTATTATGGAACAGCATCCACAAAACGATATCAGAATAATTTGACCATGAATATATTATTGTTAGGATCGGGAGGTAGGGAAAACGCACTTGCCTGGAAAATTTCACAAAGCCCCTTGCTTACCAAGCTTTTTATTGCTCCCGGGAACCCTGGAACGGCTAACTATGGTACCAATGTGCCTATCGATGCATCCAATTTCGAGCTCCTGGGGAGGTTTTCCTTGGAAAATGCCGTTGAAATGGTTGTTGTAGGTCCCGAAAATCCACTTGTTGAAGGCATTGTTGATTATTTTGAAACGTCAAAAGACCTTAGTCATATTCTTATGATTGGCCCATCAAAACATGGGGCGCAGCTCGAAGGCAGTAAAGATTTTGCTAAAGAATTTATGCTCAGGCACAATATCCCAACCGCAGCCTACAAAACTTTTACATCTAGCACGTACGACGCAGCCATCCAATATTTAGAATGCAGCCAACCACCTTATGTGCTTAAAGCCGATGGTTTGGCCGCCGGTAAGGGTGTGGTTATTTGTCAAACCTTTCAAGAGGCTTCAGCCGAACTGCAGCAAATGATCCTAAACCGCAGGTTTGGTGTGGCATCCGATAAAGTTGTAATTGAGCAGTTCCTGCAAGGTGTCGAGCTTTCGGTTTTTGTTCTTACCGATGGTATTTCGTATGTTCTACTCCCCGAAGCCAAAGACTATAAACGCATTGGTGAAGGCGATACTGGCCCAAATACGGGGGGTATGGGTGCTATTTCGCCCGTTCCTTTTGCCGATGCCATGTTTATGCAAAAGCTTGAAGATCGAATTATTAAACCTACCATACAAGGCCTTGCTGCCGAAAAAATTTCCTATAAAGGCTTCGTGTTCTTTGGGTTGATTAATGTGGCAGGCGAGCCTTTTGTTATTGAATATAATGTTCGTATGGGCGACCCGGAAACGGAAGTGGTTATGCCCCGTTTAAAATCGGATCTCGTGGAATTACTTATAAAAACCGCCAAGGGCGAACTGCACCAAGCAAAGGTTTCGGTTTACGATGAGTGTGCCGTAACTATAATGATGGTGTCGGGTGGTTATCCTGGTAGTTTTGCCAAAGGCTTTAAAATAAATGGATTGGCCGATGTTAAGGGTAGTATGGTTTTTCATGCAGGCACACAATACCAAAACAATGATGTAGTTACTTCAGGTGGCCGTGTGTTGGCTGTAACTTCTTTAGCCCAAAACATTGGCAATGCACTTGAAGCATCTTATATGAATGTAAATTGCATCTCGTACAACGATGCCTATTATCGTACGGATATTGGTAAGGATTTTAATTTGTAGTAACGATTGAATATTAGCTATTTACAATACGCCCAGATTAATCATTCCAAATGGGATGCCTGCATTCAACACTCCTTAAATGGGAATGTGTATGCCTTAAGCTGGTACCTTGATATTGTTCACTACGGTTGGGAAGCTTTGGTTTATGGCGATTATGAACAAGTGATGCCTTTAACACCTGGCTATAAATTTGGCATCCATTACCTATATCAGCCTATTTTTACGCAGCAACTAGGTGTTTTCTCTAAATCACCGCTTTCTACTGCCCGCGTCAATGAGTTTATTGGCTCTATCCCTCGGAAGTACAAGTTTATCGAAGTTAACCTGAATGCCGGAAATAATGCACCGACCATAAATAGTAAGGTATCTCAATTCACAAACTTTGAGCTTGAACTAATTTATCCTTACAAGCAGATACTAGCTAATTATTCAGAAAATACGCGTCGCAACCTGCGTAAAGCCCAGCAGCGTAACCTTATACTTTCAGAAAGTTGTTCGCCTGAGCAATTGGTTGAATTGTTTAAGAACCATAAAGGCATGGAATTAAATAGGTTTGCCGAACGGGAGTATAAACTGCTGATACATTTAATACATACCTGCATTTATAAGGGACTTGGTCAGGTTAGGGCTGTTTATACATCAGAAAATGAGCTATGTGCGGCAGCATTTATAACAACGTTTAAAAACAGAACGGTCTTTTTATTCTCTGGCCTCAGTAGCCAGGGAAAAGAACTTGGCGCCATGTTTTTGCTTCTGAATTCGTTTATTCAAGAACGTGCCGAAACCCATCATGTTTTTGATTTTGAAGGATCGAACAACCCACAATTAGCTCGATTTTATGAAAGCTTCGGATCAACTGCAGTGCAATACCCTCATTTACAGATTAACAAACTTCCATTGCTTATAACTACAGCTCTTGGGGTGATAAAAAAAATCCGTAATAGATAGTTTTTATTGGCTTGTAGCTGTTTTTTAGCTAAACTTGTATAAAATTATTCGCACTATGATTCAAATACTTGGTGGGCACAATTCCATTCTTGACCAGTTTATTAGTGAACTGCGCGACGTTGAAATTCAAAAAGATAGCCTTAGATTTAGAAAGAACCTAATGCGTGTGGGGCAAATTTTTGCTTACGAGATAAGTCGTAAGTTAAACTTTGTAACCAAAGAAGTAACCACTAGCTTAGGGCTGGCTCAGTCTAAGGTTCTATCTGATAAAGTGGTAGTTGCCTCAATTTTGCGTGCAGGCTTACCCATGCATTTTGGCGTACTCGACTATTTCGACCATTCAGAGAATGCTTTTATTTCGGCATACCGGAAATATGGAAAGAACGAAGACTTTAAAATAGCAGTTGAGTATGCATCTTCGCCCGACCTTGATAATAAAGTATTGATATTGTGCGATCCAATGTTAGCCACGGGAGCCAGTATGCTCATGTGCTACCGGGAGTTGCTCAACAACGGAACACCACGCCACACCCATTTTGTAACCTTATTGGCCAGCGACGAGGGCGTTGAATTTATGAAACAACATCTTCAGAGCGAAAGTTATACCCTTTGGCTAGGAGCTGTTGACGATGAACTTACGGCACAAGCTTACATTGTTCCAGGACTGGGCGACGCCGGCGATTTGGCTTTTGGAAAAAAACTTTGATGAATTGATTATGAAACATTTTTTGAACCCAGTCTTTGTCGAAAACCTGCGAATCTCGCTTCACGCAGTTAAAGACCACCTACTTAGAACAGTTCTTACTGTTTTAATAATTGCATTTGGTATAATGGCCATGGTCGGTATTTTAACCTCCATCGATGCAATTAAATCAATGTTCGAAGAAAACTTCATGCGGATGGGCTCTAATACGTTTACCATCCGCAATGTAAGCATGAATATGGGTGGGGGGAACCATCAAAGCAATTTTATGAAAGAGATTACCTATGATGAAGCTATCAGGTTTAAAGAAGAATTTTTATTTCCATCGGTTACTTCCATCAGTGTCAATGCTTCGTTTGGCGTAACGGCCAAGTATCAAGCCGAAAAAACCTATCCAAATCTTCGTGTTTTTGGTGTGGATGAAAACTACCTAACCACCACCGGCGACGAGCTAAAACATGGCCGCAACTTTACGGCTACCGAAGTTTTTCATGGATCAAGCATGTGTATTATAGGTAATGAAATTGCAAAAACGATCCTTAAAAACGAAAAAGACCCTATAGGGAAAATTATTTCCATTGGCCCTGGTAAGTACATGATAATTGGGGTGTTAAAGGAAAGTGGGAATAGTTTTGGTTTCTCAATTGACCGCAACGTTTACTTACCGTTGATGAATGTTCGCCAAAAATTCTCGATGAATTCTGCCTCCTATACGCTAAGTGTAATGACCGCCAAAGCTACTCAACTAGATGCAGCCACCGGTGAAGCCAAAGGCCTATTCAGAACCATCAGGGGGATAAAACTTGGTCAGGAGGAAAATTTTTCGGTGGTTCGAAGCGATTCCATGGTAAGTATGATGCTCGAAAACACCAGCTTGATACGATGGGTAGCCATTTTTATTGGCGCCATAACCCTTGCTGGCGCAGCCATTGGATTGATGAACATTATGTTGGTATCGGTTACCGAGCGAACCCGCGAAATTGGAATCCGCAAATCGTTGGGAGCTAATAGGCAAACCATTAGGCGACAGTTTTTAGCAGAGGCAATTGTAATTGCCCAAATGGGTGGCGTGCTGGGTATTATAATGGGTATAAGCATTGGCAACTTGGTAGCTTACCTAATAGGCAGCAGCTTTGTGATACCTTGGGAATGGATAACCCTGGGTGTAGTGCTATGTTTTGTGGTTGCGGTTGTTTCGGGCTATCTGCCAGCCAATAAAGCTGCCAATCTAGACCCTATTGATGCATTAAGATACGAGTAAAATACAGCTAATCAAATTACTCTAATCCATATTCCTTAATTTTACGGTAAAGCGTACGTTCAGAGATACCAAGTTCTTGGGCCGCATTTTTACGTTTTCCACGGTGTTTGTCCAATGCCCTTCGTATCATTTCCATCTCTTGCTTTTCTAGCGATAGCAAATCTTCTATCACCTCTGAATGAGCTATGTGTGTTGTAGATGCGTCTTCATACATTTCATGGTATAAAGGTTCCTCTTCAGATTTATCCAAATTTTTGAAATCATGGGTAAGCTTGCTTATGATTCCTTCGTTATCTTGTTCTATTTCAGGGCTTATACCATCGTTACGAATGATACCAAAAACGAGTTTCTTTAGGTCAACAATGTCCTTTTTCATGTCAAAAAGCACTTTGTACAAAAGATCGCGTTCTGAGAAATCTTTGGTGTGCTCTTGTTCTTGTTTATACAACACAGGCAAATCAGACTGATGCCCGTTTGGAAGGTATTTTGTAATGGTCTCCGATTTTATAACACGTTCTTTCTCTATAATAGAAATCTGCTCCGTTATGTTCTTTAACTGTCGGATGTTTCCAGGCCAACGGAAACCGGCCAGCAAGCGTTGTGAGTCGGCATCGAGCTGGATGGCTGGCATACGGTATTTCTCGGCAAAATCAGTAGCAAATTTCCTAAAAATCAGGTTTATATCTTCTTTCCGATCACGTAGTGAAGGGATTTGAATTGGCACGGTATTAAGCCTATAATACAAATCTTGCCTAAACTTACCATTCGCAATAGCTTCTGGAATAACAACATTGGTGGCTGCCACAATGCGCACATTGGTTTTTATAACCTTTGATGATCCAACCTTTATAAATTCGCCTGTTTCGAGTACCCTAAGTAACCGTACCTGGGTTGATAGAGGTAACTCGGCAACTTCGTCTAAGAAAATAGTGCCTCCATCGGCTACTTCAAAATAGCCCTTGCGCGATTCATGGGCTCCTGTAAATGCACCTTTTTCGTGTCCAAACAATTCTGAATCAATGGTTCCCTCGGGTATTGCCCCGCAGTTTACGGCAATATAGGCTCCGTGTTTTCGAGCACTAAATTGATGGATAATTTGTGGGAAGACCTCCTTGCCAACCCCACTTTCTCCCGTAATTAATACGGAAATATCGGTGGGTGCAACCTGCCTGGCCACATCAATTGCCCTATCTAAAAGTGGTGAATTGCCTATGATGCCAAACCTAAGTTTGATTGTTTGTACGTCCATTGTGCTTTAGTTTTTACACAGCAAAATTACGTCAAAACCTTCGGGCTGACAAAATGTATATTGATAAATTTTTTATGACAAAATTACATGAGGTACTGTTACCGCTTTATCGAGGCAATATCGCCCACGGCTTCTATGGCCGCATCAATATGCTCTTCGGTCGTAAATGGGCCTATGCTCATGCGTATGGTGCCATGAATTTTATCAGTTCCCAAAACCTCGTGAACCTTTGGGGCGCATTGCAATCCGGTGCGGCTCGCAATATTGTAATCCACATCAAGCATGGTTCCAACATCGCCCGACTCAAAGCCTTTAATATTGAAGCTTAATACTGGATTTTGGTTGTAAATATCATCGGCACAGTATGTTATAACATTTGGGATATTTTGTAGCCCAAGGCGAAGCTTGTCCCACAACATAATTTCTTTATGATGAAGGCTTTCGATGCCTTGCTCCAACACCCATTTCACGCCTGCATTCAATCCGGCCACGCCAACCAAGTTCAGTGTTCCACACTCCAGGCGGTAAGGAAATTCTTCGAGATGGGTTTGTTGGGCCGAGCGTACGCCCGTGCCACCATAGCGAGTGTATTTAACAGGTACACCTTCCATTACATACGACCCGCCTATGCCGGTGGGGCCCATTAAGCATTTATGGCCTGTAAAAACCACCACATCAATGCCCATTGCTACCATATCAATGGGAATAGCCCCAGCGCTTTGGCTTGCATCTACTATAAAAAGAACACCGGCTTCTTTGCAAATTTTTCCAATCTCAGCTATGGGCTGCACTGTACCAATAACATTTGAGCTGTGGTTCACCACAACCATTTTTGTGTTTTTCTTTAGTGCTTTCTTAACATCGTCCGGATGCAAATATCCCTTGCTATCGAATGGGACATGCTCGGTTTCGATGATTCCGTTAAGTTGTAGGTGATGCAAGGGGCGAAGCACCGAATTGTGCTCGAGCATGGTGGTAACCACATGATCGCCTTTTTCGGCTATGCCTTGCAAGATCATATTCAGCGAATCGCTGGCGTTATAGCTAAAGGTAAGCCTATTCGGTTCTTTTCCACCAACTAATTCAGCTAACATTTTGCGGGTGTTGTACACCACTTCTTCTGTTTCAATGGCTGCATCAAACCCCGAGCGGCCAGGGTTTACCCCATGCTTTCGGTAAAAATCGCACATAAAATCATACACCACATCGGGCTTGGGGAACGTGGTAGCCGAATTGTCGAGATAGATTAAATTACTCATTATAACTATATTTGATAAGGTTTGGTGATTGGATTATTCTATTACAAGGGCATCGGCCACTATTTCGGCCAATGTTTTAATTTGTATCCCTAGCTTAAAAGCCTGATTGATTTGGGTTAGTTGATCAACGCAGTTGTGGCAAGGTGTAACCACAATTTTAGCTCCTGTTTTTCGGATTTGATCGGCCTTTACTTGGGCAATTTTCATACGGCGTTCATTGTATTCGCTCATGGCCAATTGCCCACCACCACCTCCGCAGCAATGGTTTTCAGTACCGTTGAGATTCATTTCGATAAACTCAGAAACAGCCTGATTCATAATGTACCGCTGTTGCTTGATGATGCCGCCCGAACGCACCAGGTTACAGGGATCGTGCAGTGTTGCGGGGGCTTTAATCTTTGAAGGATCAAGCTTTATGCGTCCTTCTTGCAGGTACCGGGCAATCAATTCTACCGAAGTTTCAACTTCAAAAGGAAAGGCTTGCTGCATGTAGTTCGGCGCTTCCCACCTAAATGCCCTTGAGCCATGGCCACATTCGGCTAAAACACATTTTTTTGCATTTAGGTTTATGGTCTCGTCATGCAACCGTTTAGCAATGGTTTCGGCTTCTTGTTGGTTTCCCGAAAAAAAAGCATAATTGGTTATATCATACATCTTTGTGGAAAGAGTCCAGCTTTCGCCTGCGGCATAAAATATCTTAGCCATAGCCGAGATGGAAAGCGGGAAAAATTTGGGTTCGCGTGGATTAAGGGTGTAAAGCACATCCTTATTGGGCTCATTAAGAGGGATGCGTGCATCGGGGCTGCCCACTTCATCTATCAGTTCTTCTTCCATCCATTTAATGGTGTCCACAAACTCATCGGTGGGTATTCCCATGTTATTGCCCGTATCCATGGCTGCCTTTACGGTGGCTTGAAGGCTGGCTGGAACCACTTCCATCTTCGAGAGCATTTCGCGGCCTTTACGAACCACGTAACTAATATCAACACCTATCGAGCAGTGCTTTACGCACCTCCCGCACATGGTGCAAGCCCCAAATAGTTGATCTACCAGTTCTTCGGTAGTTGCCTTATCAAGTGTTCTAGCACCCGTTAATGCCGGAAATACTTTACCGGTAAACGTACAGTAACGGCGGTAAATAGATGACACCAAATCAACCTTATAGGCAGGGATAAACTTGGCTTGCGGATTGGTTAAGTAGTAAATACAACTCTCGGCACACAGCCCACAATGCACACATGAATTGAGATGCGTAAGGAGCTTGCCATCGGTTTTGTCAAAGATTTGTAGGCCGTCGTTTAGCTGTTTATTTGTTAATTCTTCCATATGCAATTAGTTTTGAGGTGGCCAAACGCCTCTCCATCCATAAAAATAACCAAGATGAATACGTGCTGCAAAAAAATAAACGGCATGTTTAAGTTTCCCAATAGGCAGGTATAAGAACAAACAGCTTGCTATGATAAAGGTAGCCGTAGCAAAGGCTGGCATAAACAAGGTTAAAGCACAACTTGCCTGAAACAAGCTTACCAGCACATTCGAAATATAATCATCGGGGTTAGAAAGTGCTGCAAGTTTTTTTACAAAAATGCGCTTGAGCAATATGCCAAATCCGGCGGCGGATGTAATGATTAACAATATGGCTAATAGCAACGTAAAATTTTTGGGTAATGCAAAGTCAACCATCAGAAGTATAAGCAATGGAATTGCCACAAAAGTGCCTAAGTGGTAGAGTATTCCCAAGGTATAGGTAGGTAGGTGCAAAAAAGCAGATTCCTTTGTTTTGGGGCTCATTGCACCCGTAAATGAGTACTTTATGGCGGCGTTTACGTTTCCTGATCTAACAGAATAATCTCTAGGTAACCCAAGTTTTATAAGCCTGCTAGCATGGAATATGCAGGCTGCTGCACAAACTGCCATCGAGCAGCTTAGCAGTATAATATCCCAATTCATTGTTAAAAATAATTAAACACAACCATCGGGTTTGGGAAGCCCTGCTACCCTGCAGGCACCTCTTGCCGGACCCAACGGAAACAGTTCATAGATTTCGCGGAGCTTGAGCCCGGTTTCTTGGCAGATGGTTCGCACCATGGGTGCCATGCCTTTTTCGTCGTAATTTCTACGGATAATGCGTACGATAGCCCAGTGTTTGTCGTTAAGCTCCTCAATGCCATCGTATCGGGCAAAAAGTGTGGCAACCTCATCGTTCCAAAGGTCGGGATTAACTAAAAAGCCATCTCCGTCAACCTCAAACGATTTGCCTTCAATTTCTAAAATAGCCATTTTTGGTATTGGTTTGGTTTATTGATTGGTGCTGCAATATTAAAAAAATTGGCAGAAAGCAACATCATATTCACG
>CAZKHA010000062.1:0-17672 GCA_964552325.1 uncultured Bacteroidales bacterium | reverse complement strand
CAACGATTCTTCTTGATAAGCCATGTTGAACCCCCAAAGCGTGTTCGAAATGGGGTCGTCGCCCAAAATGGTTTTTTGGGTAAGTGGGCGTTCACTTAAATTAATGTATGTTGACCCTAGCACCAAATTTCTGTTAGCTTGGTAATCAACGTGTACGCCTGCATATCGCTTGCTTTGGATGCTGAACATCGAATTACTTTCGAGCGAGACATTGATTGGGGTTCCGCTGCTAATAAGGGATTCGTTGATAATTTTCACCCGACCAAGCGTGTAATCAACTGTAAAATCTTGGTTTTCGGTTAATTGAACCCCGCCTTGGGTTACTTTAACCGATCCTTGTGGAACGTTTAATGCATTCAACGAGATTTCGCTCCCAACCGACGATTTATAGAAACCATCGAGCACAAACTTATTTTTTTCGGGATATTGCTGTGCGCCAACTTTGGTAAGGGTATAAAGTGAATCGTAGCAGTATTTATCAGCTATCTGATCATCGTCAATAGCTTCGCGCAGGTCTTTGCCAAAGGGCTCTAGTACCGGGAAAAAGATGCGTCCGTTATTCGAGTTAATGGTGCCACCTTGCGTAGTTGCATTGTCAATGAAGTCGAAGATTCCATCGGGAGGTTCATTCAATTGTGGGTCGAGGCTATCAAGACCTAACACCCGAATAAGGGGTATCCCCTTAATTTTGCTCTCGGTGAGGTATCCTGTAGGTACACCATTTGAGTTTCCGGAAAACAAAACGTTTAGAATAAAATCTAATTTGTTAACTTGATAAGCTCCAAGGGCATACACATTTTTCATCATTAGGTTCCAAATGGGTACACGAGTGTTTAATGTTGTGCTTTTCAGTAACTTAACAGTAAGGCATTTAGGGGCACTAATACCTCCATCCGAAAATTCACCTACCTGATAAACCGCGGTGTCGCCAACTATGCTGTATTGAAAGGCAACAGCCAATACTTGATCGGAGTTCAGTGTGCTATTAATCGAAATAAAGCCTAATTTGCTATTGTAAGTGTATTCCGAGAGGTTAAGTTTGCGAGCACTTTCAATATTCACAAAGTCGATGCCAGCCGTAAAGCCCTTGTTTTTCAGGTAATCAGAAACGGCTGTCCGATCCCTGATACTGTTTTTGTCGATATAAGTAAACAAGGTATTAATATCATCATCGGTGTAAGGTGGTTTGCCAGCGTTGAAATAAATCTGTTTGTTATACGGGTTTCGTTCCCCTAAGTCTTGAAAAGCTACAATATTGCGGTTGTCAGTAACAGGTGCGCCAATATTGCTAACCCAAACTTCCATTTTGGTTATGTTGACATTAGACAGAATTAGTGGTAATTCCGAAAGGGCTGTATTGTATTGTTCACGAAAATATTGACCAATAAAGAAGTGCTTGTTTTCTTCGTACTGATCGGCTGAAATCCTGAAGGTGTTGGTTTGGGCTCCACCCTCAACCGTAATATTTTTTGATTCGCTTTCTTGTTGTGAGAAAACCGCGGTTACGGTAGTGCGGCCAAACTGCATCTTGGTTTTAACACCAAAAAGGCTTTGACTGCCTTGGATTAGGGTAGAATTTAAGGGCAGGGTAACATTGCCTACTTCAATCAGTTTGATTATTTCGTCTTCTTTGCCTTCGTATTTAAGTTGAAGCTTGTTGTCGAAATCGAACGATGATTCGGTGTTATAGTTTGCCTTGAACTCAATTTTGTCGCCAATTTTAGCCACAACGTTCATTTGTATCTTTTCTTGGAAATCGAAATTGATTGTGCTCCGTTGGTTTACGTTTAAGCTTGGGTCGTCGCGGGTGTTGCCGAGCACGCCAAAAATCAATTCTGCCGAACCACTAGGCCTGATATCGATGGTGCTTCCGCCAAATATTTTGTCAAATGCTTTGCCACCTATGTATATGGCAGGGATAATGCCGTCGCCCTTACCACTTTTTGATGTTTTGGCTTTTTCGCGCCAGTAGTTTCGCAGCGATCGGTTGGCGTCGTATTGTTGGTATTCCTTAAACCCGTAATATTCGGCAGGGCGATAGGCTAAAGAACCAACCTTGCCCACCACTTCATATTGATTGGTTTCGGGGTTGTAAATAACATCTTGTTTAAAGTTGGATGGGTCCTTCATGTAAAGACCATTGGTGGCCGGAGGATCTGATTCGTTTTGGCCACGGTCTTTAAAGGGGTATTTTAGCTCTTTAATTGTGTCGGGAGGCGGTGAGTAATCTGCTAAAAATGAATGTGATGCCGAGTTGGCAACGAGCAAATAGGGGACAACAAGAGCTCCCAACAGGCCAATTACTACAAATGTAAGGCTAAAAACTTTTATGGTTGAGCTTTTCAACAGTATCCTGATTTTTATTTATTTACAAGATTTTAAGAGATTCCTTGATGAGGCGTTCCACTGAGATGTCCGCATCACCTTTTTCGATGATTTTGTCAAGGGCTTTTTCTGAAGCGGCTTTGTTAAATCCAAGAATCACCAATCCGGATAACGCTTCTTCGCGCTGCCTATTGTACGAAGCAGCAAAAGAACCGGGTATGGCGCCTTCTTTTCCAACTTTATCACGCAAATCGATGATGATTCGCTGGGCCGTTTTCCCTCCTATTCCTTTTATCTTTTTTAAAACGTTTTCATTGCCCGTAACAATGGCTTGAAGCAATTCTCCGGGTGCCAACGACGAAAGTATGACGCGAGCCGTATTTGCTCCAACACCCGAAACGGTAATTAAATGCCTAAATAATTTACGCTCGTCATCATCGGCAAACCCATACAATAAATGGGCATCTTCCCTTACTGACAAATGGGTGTAAAGCTTTGTCTTTTTCGAATCCTTGATGCGCGTAAACGTGTTGAGCGATATGTGTACCATATAACCAACTCCCTGACAATCAATAATGGCATAGGCTGGATTTACTTCGGTAAGGTTGCCTTCAAGATAAGCGTACATAGCAGGATTAAGTTTTTACTTGATATCATTTTAATCTCCTATTAAGAACAATTTTCCGACTTCTTTTGTGGGCCAACTAGTTTCAGTATAAGTATTGGGATAATGATTATTCGTACTACACATGGCATCGTTGACCGTAAAGAACGTATGTGTCTATTTCAGAAACGAATGAAAAACAAGTGTTCTCATCAAATTAAACCGCAAATTTACACTTTTAATCGTAACGATTGGATAGGGCATGGCGATTTTTGAACTACTTTTGCAGCATGGAAACTACACGACAAAATAAAATCAGCCGTCTTATCCAAAAAGAAATGGGCGAACTGTTGCTGCAATCAAGTCATTTGTTCCCCGGTGCCATGATTACGGTTACACGTGTTAACATCACACCCGATTTATCCTTGGCTCGAATAAATGTAAGTGTTTTTGCTACAAATGATAAGGATGCGGTCTTGAAACAACTTGATGCGCATAGCCGTGAATTTCGGTTTTTGTTAGGAAAGCGAATCCGCAATCAAGTTCGCATTATTCCTGAACTTCAGTTTTTTATAGATGATACGCTCGACTATCTGGAACACATTGATAACCTGCTGAAACAATAGCTGTATGCATTATGACCCAATAAAGGCCATGCTTGGCACGTTTTTTAACCAAGCACCCGTACTGCGAAAACTTTTTTATCGCTTGCTTGATTTATTGCTACTGCGAACTTGGCATGTAAAAAAAGCCTTGAAAGAATGGGGAAAAACCCACACAGGTGTAACTCAAATCCTGGACGCTGGAATGGGTTTTGGCCAATATTCCTACTGGATGGCATCGCACAACAAACAATGGCGGGTACATGGAGTTGATGTCAAAGAAGAACAAATTGCTGATTGCAAGGCTTTTTTCACCAAGGTGGGCCTAAGCAACGCTTCTTTTGGCTACGCCGACTTGGTACAATTTAAACACCCTTCTGCTTACGACCTCATTGTTTCGGTGGATGTAATGGAGCATATACTTGAAGACGATCAAGTTTTCAAGAATTTTTTTGGCTCCTTAAAACCTGGTGGCATGCTGTTGGTTTCCACTCCCTCTGACCAAGGCGGCTCCGATGTTCACCACCATGACCATGAGGATGACGGAAGTGGTTCGTTTATAGGTGAACATGTGCGCGACGGCTACAACATCCAAGCCATTCAGCAGCAATTAAGCAATGCTGGGTTTTCTTCAACCACAGCCAAATATACATATGGCTGTCCGGGCAAAATTTCATGGAAACTGTCAATGAAATATCCCATTTTGATGCTTAATGTTTCTAAATTACTCTTGATTGTGCTGCCCTTTTATTACCTGGTTGTGTTCCCGTTTGCACTGGTTTTAAACTATATTGACGTAAGGGCCTCGCACAAATCGGGTACCGGATTGCTAGTAACGGCTATTAAATAGCTATCAACGGTGAGCCTCGTTCTATTTATAGCGCGCCGATATTTCTTTGGAAAAAAATCGCACAATTTAATCAATTGGATAGCTGGCATCTCAGTCTTAGGTGTGTTTTTAGGTACCATGTCGTTAGTGATTGTCCTCTCGGTTTTCAATGGTTTCGATGGGGTTGTAAAATCGTTTTATAACCAGTTTGATCCCGATTTAAAAGTTAGCCTTGTTAAAGGAAAATTTTTTAGTCCTGACACTAGTAGTTTGTTGAAAATTAAGCGTATAAATGGGGTGCTTGCATTAGTTGAGGTGCTTGAAGATAACGCATTGGTTAAGTATCAGAATCACCAGCAAATTGCTGTTGTAAAAGGAGTAAGCCCCAATTTTATTCAATATGCAGGCTTAAGGAGTTCGTTGGTAGAAGGAGAGTTTATTTTGAGCGATAGCATTGGCGATTATGGAATTTTTGGGGCTGGTATTGCTTATTACCTGTCATTAAACCTTAACGATGTTGTTTCTCCCGTCGAAATTTATCTTCCTGATCAGGCCTCATCTTACTCAATCAATATTTCTGATGCTTTTAAAACTGCTTATTTAAAACCATCCGGTATATTTTCAACCCAACAAGAATTTGATGTAAAATATGTGGTAGTACCTTTACACCTTATGCGAGAACTTTTAGGTAAAAAACAGCTCTCGTCAATTGAAATTCTCTTGAAGCCAAATGCTGATATAGAAATGGTTAAGAATATGGTAGCGAAAGTTTTAGGGAGCCAGTTTGCGGTAAAGGACAGATTTCAACAACAAGCGATTTTATACAATATTATGAAATCGGAAAAATGGGCTGTTTTTACAATTTTATCATTTATTTTATTAGTGGCTACTTTAACAATTGTAGGGGCTCTTTCGATGTTAATTATCGAGAAAACAAAAGATATTGCAATCTTATCAAGTATGGGTGCTTCGCTACACCTAATACGTGGGGTGTTTTTGGTAGAAGGCATGATGATTTGTCTTTCTGGCGCACTTTCGGGGCTTACGGCAGGTTGGTTGATTTGTTGGCTCCAACAATCGTTTGGGTTTGTTAAAATTAATACTACTGGCAGCACTTTTGCGATTGAAAGCTATCCAGTTGACATGCAGTTTGGCGACTTCGCCCTTGTGTTTTGTACTATTGTGTTTATAGGATTTGTTTCTGCACTAATTCCGGCTTTACGGATTTCCAATAAAAAATCTACGTCGGTTTTACAGAGCTTTCAAATTACCAGTTAAAAGAAGCTTGGACTGGAAGTGTCAGTAGGCTTATTGATAGGTTTCGGGTGATACTCCAAATGTTGTTTGTATCCACAAATTAACCAAATGCTTTATTTCTATGGATGGTGAACCGCAGCTAAGCACGTTTCAAGAGACTTTTTCGGTAGTACAATGTTAAAAGGTTTAGGCTAATTTATCTTCAACATTGATATATTGGCTGTTTTTATAGTAGAAACCTCCGGTTTTTTTGCTTGCCAAAGTTTTTTTTTGATCTGGGATCGTTCGCATTTAGTTTGCGCTGAATTTGAGTTTATTTTCCTATTTTATTGAAATATAGTATTTTGTGTTTAGAAAACTTATGCACTACATTCCTAAAGAGGCTTCAGCGCACATATAATAATTCGCGTGTACATTTTATAGTGCCCGCCGTTTGAAAAAGTTTTGTACTTTTGGAGGCTAGTGTTTGCTGCAATAAGGCGTGGATTCACAGTGTATTGAACCAATAACCTTGATGAAAGCCTTGATGTGGTTAATACGTTTAACAAATGGCTCAACCCAATAGAAAATGGAATCGAGTAAACCTTCCTACATACTTCTTGTTGATGATAACCCGAAGAATCTACAGATTCTCAGTGCGTTCCTTCGCGAAAAGAATTACCGCACGGCTATTGCTAAAAGTGGCGAAATAGCATTGGAGGCCATCAAGACCGATTGCCCCGACCTGATTTTGCTCGACATTATGATGCCCCATATGGATGGTTACGAAGTTTGCCAACGGATAAAGACCGATCCAATTAGCCAGCATATTCCGGTAATATTTGTTACTGCCCTTACTGACACGTTTCAGAAAATTAGGGGTTTTGAAGTTGGGGCTGTTGATTACATAACAAAGCCTTTTCAGAAAGAAGAGGTGCTGGCACGTATCGAGAACCAGCTTACCATTGGCAGGCAGCAAATTGAATTGACCTCGTTGAATGAACAGCTGTTGACTATTAACGAAGAACTTCATAAATCTAACAATACAAAGGATAAGCTTTTGGCAATTATTGGTCACGATATGCGGGGTCCTTTGAGCAATATTCAAAGTTTGTTGCGGTTGATGCTCGAAGATGCCTTAAGCGCAGAAGAACGTGAGGATTTAATTAAAGAAACCCTTAAGTCGGTGCGTTTTACCCACGACCTTTTGGAGAATCTTTTGTTTTGGGCAAAAACCCAAAAGGGTGATATTGACTCGTTTCCAGAGGCTTTAAACCTTGATAATTTGGTGGAAGAAACAATTTTCTTGCTCGAGAACGCCATAAGGGATAAAGATCATAAGGTGTTATCGTTTATTGATGCCAGTATCGAAGTTTGGGCCGATCGCAATATGCTTAGCCTTATTGTCCGCAATTTATTAGCTAACGCTATCAAATTTACCCCCGACAAAGGAAAAATCGTTTTAACCGCCTCTACAAATTCAGATGAGGCCACTGTTGTTGTAAAGGACAATGGGGTTGGAATTTCCGAAGAAAACCTTTCGAGTATTCTGTCAAATCAACAACCCTTTTCAACCAGAGGCACCAACATGGAAAAAGGAACGGGCTTAGGCCTTATCCTTTGTAAGTCGTTTGTGGAACGAATTGGCGGAAAGTTTGAAATTAAGACACTTCTGGAGCAAGGAACCGAAATCAGCTTTACGGTACCACTCGTTAAAGTTTAGCAAGCTTTACCTTAGGCAACTTTTTTAGTAATTGGAATTATTATACACACACAATTTTATCTATAGTTCAAACCAACCAAATGAAAAACAGATTTACCTTTTTAGTAAGTTTATTACTTATTGTTCTTACTAGCAGTGGATGGGCTCAGCAAATTTTGCTGCCAAATTCACTTAAAAATGAGTTCAAGATTGTGAACCAAAGTGCTGGCTCGCTCGAAGTTAAAGCTACAGTACATTCATTTAACAATTTAGAAGTAGCTACAAGCTTAGGTAGTTTCAACGAACTCTCTATTCCGGGTTTTACTTTTTCAAATGACGCAGGATTGCCAAAGGTGCCTGTTATCCGCAAGATGATTGAAGTACCCATTGGCGCCAACGTTACCTTGAGCATTAAAAATGGCGTGTACAAAGAGTATTCTCTGGCTGAGCTAGGCATAAACCACCCGCTTTTTCCATGCCAACCCAGCGTATCAAAACAAGCCGACTTAAATTCATTGCCATTTGTGTATAACCAAGAAGCCTATCAAAAGGATGCTTGGCTCTATGATGATATGGCTAAGGTTGAGGTTGTTGGACAAATGCGCGCGCTGCGCCTGGCCAGGATTGATATTTATCCGGTGCAATACAACCCCGTGCAAGGAAAAATCAGGGTATATGAAAACGTGAATATCGTTGTTAATTTTAATGGCGCTCAGATTGCCAAGACACAAGATCTCAAAAAGAAAACCTATTCACCTTATTTTGAGCAAGCCTACAAATTAACGGCAAATTACCAGCCACTACCTACCGATGAGTTGATAACGGATGCACCTGTTACTTATGTGATTGTGTCTGATCCTATGTTCCAAGCTGCATTACAGCCTTTTATTGCTTGGAAAACCAAGAAAGGTTTTAAAATTATAGAAGCTTACACCAACGACCCAAATGTTGGCAATACCACAACTTCTGTTAAAAATTATTTGCAAGGGTTGTACAACACCCCTCCAGCAGGTTATTACCCGCCCAGCTTTGTGCTACTGGTGGGTGATGTTGCCCAAATACCAGCCTATAATGGAACAGCAGGTTCGCATATTACTGACTTGTATTATTTTGAATATACCGGCGACAAGATTCCTGAAGTGTATTATGGACGTTTTTCGGCAAGTAGCCTTGCACACTTACAACCTCAAATTGACAAAACACTTGAATATGAGCAGTACTTGTTTCCAGATCCTTCCTTCTTGAATGAAGTAACGATGGTGGCTGGTGAAGATGCTGGATTCATAACACATAGCAACGGGCAAATCACTTATGGCACATCAACTTATTTTAATGCAGCACACAACCTTTTGTCACATACGTACCTGCAGCCCGAACCAGCTGGTGCCAATTATTCGCAAAGTATCCGTAACAATGTTTCAGAAGGTGTGGCTTATGCAAACTACACTGCTCACTGCAGCCCTGAAGGCTGGGCCGATCCAAGCTTTTTGACTAGCCACATTCCAGCCCTCCAAAATCAGAGCAAATATCCTTTAATGGTTGGCAACTGTTGCCAGTCGAGCATGTTCGGTGGAACTTGTTTTGCCGAGGAATTGCTTAGGGCACAAAATAAAGGCGCAATAGGTTATATTGGTGGTACCAATAGTTCATACTGGGACGAAGATTATTGGTGGGGTTGCGGTTTTAAAGCCGTTTCAACCAACCCTGTTTACGACCCTGCTCATCTCGGAGCTTATGATATCACCTTCCACGATCATGGTGAAGACCCTTCCGAATGGTTTGTAACCCAAGGACAAATGGTTGTTGGTGGAAATATGGCCATAGAAGAGTCTAGTTCAAGTATGAAGACATATTACTGGGAAATGTACTGCTTGATGGGTGATCCTTCTATTTCCATCTATTTTTCGGAACCCAACGCGGTAGTAGCCAATTACCAAAACACCTTGCTGGTGGGGATGAATAGTCTTACCGTAAATACGGAACAGTATGCCTATGTTGCCCTTACTTTTAATGGCAATTTGTTAGCAACCGCAATGGCTGGCCCCACAGGTGTAGTAAACTTATCCTTTACGGCCTTAAGCAATGTTGGTACTGCTAATTTGGTCATAACCAAACAAAATCGAAAACCTCATTTAGGTGAAATAACCGTAGCTCCAGCCACCGGGCCTTATCTGATAGTGCAAAGCATTTCGGTTAACGATTCGCTGGGCAATAACAATGGATTAGCCGATTATAACGAAGATGTGTTTTTGGATGTAACCTTTAAGAACGTGGGAGTTCAGCCAGCCGATAATGTAACTGCCGAATTGACCACTTTAGATCCATATATCCAAAAAACTGACAGTGTTTGCACCATTAATACCGCCGCCGCAGGTGCCGTGTTTACTGTGCAAAACGCTTTCCGAATGTTGGTAAACTCTTCAGTTCCTGATCAACACATTGCCGATTTAGCCTTTGATATGGGCGATGGCACCAATGTGTGGGCATCAACTGCAGCCTTAACCCTTAATGCTCCGGTGTTTAGCTTTAGCGAACTGATTGTTGACGATGCCGCCGGTAATGGCAATGGAATTCTTGATCCAGGCGAAACAGCCAATTTGGTGTTAAACACCACCAACAGCGGCCATGCCGATGCTTACAACACCGTTTGCACACTATCAGCCATGGGAAGTTCAACTGCTTATATTATTGTGAACAATCCTACAATAACCATCAATACCGTAGCTCCAGGCACCACCCAACAGGCCCTGTTTAGCGTTGTAACCAACATAATAACACCTCCTCAAACCACTGTTGATATGAGGTGTAGGGTTACCGCCGGCATGCAAAGCCAGTATTCGTATCAAGAAATGCAGGAATTAGTGATAGGTGGCACTGCTTCAATTAGCATGTCGAATGGAAATATGAATACTTGTAATGCCCGGTTCTACGATTCAGGTGGCGAAGCTGCCAACTATGGAGTTAACGAAGACTATGTGATGACCTTCTATCCCGGAATTACCGGAGCAAAAGTAAAATACAGCTTTAATTCATTTGCCGTTGAACAGAATTCATCGTGTACGTGGGATTACTTGACCATTTACAACGGAACCAGCACCTCTGCCCCGCAGATTGGCAACTACTGTGGCACCGGAATTCCACCAGCTTATACCGCAAACAATACCGATGGGGCTATTACTTTTAAGTTCCATTCTGATGGCGTAGTCACCAAATCAGGTTGGGATGCAAGTATTAGCTGTGTTGGCGGAAACCTTACCGTAACAGCATCGGCTTTCCCTCCTTCGGTTTGTGAAGGTAGTACCTCGCAATTAGGAACATTAACCGTTGGAGGTTCAGGAAATTATTCGTATGTTTGGCATCCAGGAAAGTATCTCGACGATTCCACAAGTGCTACTCCAATAGCCTCACCTGACGTAACTACAACCTTTACTGTTGAAGTGTATGATGGTGTATCTACCCTGATTTCAAATGCTACTGTAACCGTTAATCCAGTTCCTGTTGCACCTGTTATTAGCCTTCAAGATAACACCTTAGTATCCAATGCTGCCGAAGGAAATCAATGGTATAATCAGTTCGGCCCCGTGGCAGGCGCTACCTCGCAAATGTTTACGCCCGATATATCTGGACAGTATTATGTAAGGGTTTCCAACTCGTTTGGATGTAAATCAGATGCCTCCAACAGCATTTATGTTGTTATCACCGGAATAAAAGCTGAAGAAGCTACAGAGTTCTTACAGGTTTCTCCCAATCCCTTTAAGCATGACCTTACCATTGCTTGTGGCCTTAAAAATGAGACCATTGCAAGCATAAGCGTCTTTAACTCAATGGGACAAGAAATTGCTGTTATTGCCGATAACCAAAAACTTGGCTCAGGCAACCACAATTTTGTGCTTTCCTCTGCTGGATTAGTTCCTGGCATTTATTATGTGAAGTTTGCTACGGGCAAATCGTCCATAGTAAAACGTGTAATGTTTATTAAGTAATTGATATAAGCCCCAGCATAACAAACTGGGGCTATTGTTTTTTTTGAACCTAGATAACCAAACCTATTTATTTATAAACCACCATGAAAAAGTTTACACTCTTTACCTTATTGTTGCTCTTAGTTGTGGGCGTGATGGCAGAAAACTGGACAGGTATTTCTTCATCAAACCCAACCCAAGCAAAAATAACACTTGTGTCATCTGACATTGAAACCTCTACGGTGAGTGTTCAAATTGAAGGCTATTCGCTTTCAATGGTACAAACACCAAAAGGCCCAGCCTCTGTTGTTACGGTTGGCAATTCAACTCCAATTCTTAAGGCTGGCGCCCCCGACCTGCCTAAGCTTACAACCTCGCTTATCATTCCCGATTTAGCACTTATGGATGTTAAGGTTGTTTCATCAAATTATGTTGATTATGAGGGTGTTATTATTGCTCCATCCAAAGGAGAGTTTAGCCGTCAAATCAATCCATCGTCAGTACCCTATACCTGGGGCAGCGAGTACCAAACCAACCGTTTCTTCCCCGAAAGTATTGTCACCACAAGGGAACCCTTTATTATGCGTGATTTCAGGGGTCAAACCTTGGTTATCAATCCATTTCAATACAATCCAATTACACGGGTTTTAAGGGTGTACACTGCTATAACGCTTCAGTTTTTTAAAATTAACAACAACGGTGTTAATCCCTACAACCGAGTAAATGGCCAAGTGGCTGTTAACCGTGAATTCCAGGATGTTTACAACCGTTTTTTCTTAAACTTCCCTCAAAGTGATTATACTCCATTGAATGATTTTGGCAAAATGTTGGTTATTAGTTATGGTAACTACATGGCTACTATGCAGCCTTTTGTTGATTGGAAAAACACCATTGGCATACCTACAGAAATGGTGGATGTAACTACCGTAGGTACTACAGCAACTGCTATCAAAAATTATATTGCTAATTACTACAATACTAATGGCTTAACCTTTGTGTTGCTTGTTGGCGATGGCCCTCAGATTCCTACCAATACTGGAGGTGGATTAGGTGGCCCCTCTGATAATGCCTATGGCTATATTCTTGGAAACGACCATTATATTGATCTGTTCGTAGGACGGTTCTCGGCTGAGAACGTAGCTCAAGTACAAACCCAGGTAACTCGTACTATTGATTATGAAAAAACTCCTGGCTTGTTAACGGATGATTGGTACACCACTTGCTTAGGCATAGCTTCCGATCAAGGTCCTGGTGATGATAATGAATATGACTATCAGCATATCAGAAATCAACAAACCAAGCTGTTAAATTATACATATACTTGGAATCCTGAGTTGTTTGATGGAAGCCAAGGAGGCAACGATGCCGCAGGTAACCCAACCCCTTCATTAGTGTCAACCGAAGTTAACGGTGGCACAGGAATTATTCTTTATACTGGTCATGGTAGCCAAACATCTTGGGGCACAACTGGTTTTAGCAATTCCAATGTAAATCAACTAACCAATATGGGCAAGCTTCCTTTTGTTTGGTCAGTAGCCTGTGTTAATGGAGATTTTGTTAACGGCACTTGTTTCGCCGAGGCTTGGATGCGTGCCTCACAAAACAATGTTCCAACGGGCGCAATAGCCTTTTTGGGTTCAACCATAAACCAAAGCTGGAACTCGCCTATGGAAGGCCAAGATGAGATGACCGATATTTTAATTGAAACCTATCCAACCAATATAAAACGCACGTTTGGAGGCCTTTCGATGAATGGATGTGGCAAAATGATTGATTCGTATGGCACGGATGGTGCCAACATGGCCGACACTTGGACAATTTTTGGTGATCCTTCGTTGATGGTTCGTTCCGATAATCCTGACAACATGACGGTTTCGCATAATCCAACAATTTTTGTGGGTAGCACTTCCTTTGAGGTTAATTGCAATGTGGCTGGTGCTCGTGTAACTGTATCAAATGATGGTACTATATTGGGTACAGCCTATACAGAAAATGGCACAGCCACTGTGAATTTTGCAGCACTTAGCGCTCCTAATGATACGCTTACGGTTAGTGTGGTAAGCTACAATTACATTCCATATTTAGCCGAGGTTCCCATTATTCCTGCCGATGGCCCTTACCTTGTTTACAATAATAACAGCGTTTCTGATGGCGCTTTGGGCAATGGCAATGGAATGCTTGACTATGCCGAACTAACAAAACTCACCATTAATATGAAGAATATCGGGGTTGAAGCCTCTACCGATACCGATGTTCGCTTGCGTAGTTCCGATGCCTATGTTACCATAACCGATAGTACCGAAAACTATGGTACCATTCCAGCAGGTGCTATCGTGGGAATAGAAGATGGTTTCGAGGTTCAGGTAGCTAGTAATGTTCCTGATGGTTATGTTGTTCAGTTTAAAGTTGTTTCAATGTCAGGAGCCGATGTTTGGAATAGCCAGTTTACACTTGTAGCCCATGCGCCTGAATTGGCTTTGGGAGCGATAACTGTTGTAGATGCTTCAGCTAATAACAATGGTATTTTTGAAGCAGGCGAAACCGTGGATGTTTCGGTTGCCCTTAATAACAATGGCTCTTCAGAAGCTTTTGCATTAATTGGTGAACTAACATCTACTGACCCTTACATTATTATAAGCACTATCACGCAAGATTTTGGCGACATAGCAGCCATGTCAAATAATACAAAAACCTATGTTGTTTCTGCTGTGCCATCTACACCTGCTGGCCATGTGGCTACACTTACTATTGCTGTTGCAGGCGAGCATGGCATAACTAGTGCTTTTTCTTTCGACCTAGTTGTAGGACGTATCCCTGTTTTAGTTGTTGACCTGGATGGGAATACCAATTCGGGGACTTTTATGAAAACAGCTTTGGAACAGCTTGGTATCAACTATGAATACACCACAAGCTTTCCTTCCGATCCCGGGAAGTTTGGCTCTGTTTTCCTGTGCCTTGGTGTGTATCCCAACAAACATATCTTAACCTCTGCCGAAGGTCAAACACTTAAAGTGTATTTAAATCAAGGTGGTAGGATTTATATGGAAGGTGGTGATACTTGGTATTACGACCAGATTAGCTATCCAACAGTATTACACCCAATGTTTAATGTGAAAGGCTTGAAAGATAATGGTGGAGCTTTGGCAACCCTAAATGGCAAATCGGCGACATTTACTGCCGGAATGAGCTTTGTTTATGGTGGCGACAACAATTATATTGATAAGATTGCTCCAGAAAATGTTGGTTATTCTATCTTTACAAATTCAACTTCTACTTTTGATGTTGCAGTGGCCAACGAACAAAATGGTTATAAAACCATTGGCGCAGCCCACGAATTTGGTGGATTAACTGACAACCTAAGCTCAGCCAAAAAAGAATTGATGCAACAATACCTTGATTTCTTTGGTGTGGCAGGCAGCTACCTGATAGCTAACTTCGTTGGTTTACCTCAACAGATTGTAGCCGGTGGCGAGGTAAGTTTTACCGATTTATCGAGCACCTTGTTTACATCCCGCACTTGGACGTTTGAAAACGGCATGCCTGAAACTTCAACCGAAGCCAACCCCGTTGTTAAATACGAAACCATTGGAAACCATGATGTAAGTATCGAAGTTTCGAATCCAGATTCAACAATGACCACTACTAAGTTTGGATATATCACTGTTGAAGACTATACCGGAAGGAATGATAATGCTCCTGAAGTGTCAGTTACCCTTTATCCAAACCCAAGTACCGATGGTAATGTTATGGTTAACGTGGCCTCAAGCCGCCTAACAATCCAGAAGCTTGAAGTATATAACCTTACAGGTGGTATTGCTTATACCACCAACCAGCTTCCAAGTGGAGGAAGGCTCAACCTAAACCAATTAAAATCGGGTGTTTATTTGCTTAAGGTAACAACCGATCATGGAATACTTACCAAGAAGCTAATTATAAACAAATAGATGTAGAGGCCGGTTAATCCGGCCTTTTTTTATGCCACGGCATCTGGGTTTGCAAACTGAATGTTCTTTTGTATGCCGGGCAATTTGCGTCGCTTAACGGCTGTTTTGGCAAAGGTTTTGGCAAATGTTTCTTCCGAAAGGTCTTCCCATGCTTGTGTGCTTAGGTTTAATGCAGCAAGATTGGGTTTGAAAAGCAATTCGTTGGCAATAAGTTGCTTTTTGTTGATAGGGCAAACATCCTGGCAAATGTCGCAGCCAAAAACATAATTTTCAAATTTGCCCTTTAGTGCAGCAGGAATGGCCAGCTTATTTTCTACCGTTTGATACGAGATGCATTTGTTAGCATCCAAGGTGCGCGCCTGTACCAAAGCGCCAGTTGGGCAGGCATCAATGCATTTAGAACACTGTTTGCAAACATCGGTCGTCGTTTCAGGGTCATAGTCAACTAGCAAGTCAGTAAGCAAAATACCAATAAAATGGAATGAGCCCTGTGTGGTGAGCAGCAGGGTGTTTTTGCCAATACTTCCCAGTCCTGCTTTGCGCGCCCAAGCCTTCTCAAGCAAAGGGCCCGTATCGCAATAACTAAGCAATAGTTCGGGTTCTGCCTTTAACCGAATGGCTTCTTGAAGCTTTGAAAGCAGGTCTTTCATCACAAAATGGTAGTCGGTGCTGTAAGCATACTTTGAAATACGGTATTGTGATGCAGGGTTTTGTTGTGCTCGGGGAAAATAATTAAGGCTTACTACTATAACGGTTTGTATGGCTGGGTTGATAAGCAGTGGGTTGCACCTGCGTTCTTGTTCTGTTTGAAGATAGTCCATGTCAGCATGATAGCCAAGTTGGGTGCGTTGCTGCAAAACCAGTAGGTCGTTGGGGAGCAACTCGGCTTTAGCCATTCCACAACCGGAAAAGCCTATGGCTTTAGCGCTCATTTTAATAAATTGTGTTAGTTCAGTTTGCGCTGTTTGTTGTATAGCCATGGTGCATAATTTGCCGTATACCTCTAGAACAAAGTGCCTTGAACCGTTGGTGGTATCTTTCCCAAATGTTTGTAGGCTAATTCGGTAACTTCGCGCCCACGAGGTGTGCGATGAATAAAGCCTTCTTGAATAAGGAAAGGTTCATATACTTCTTCGATGGTTCCTGAGTCTTCGCCTACCGAGGTCGCAATAGTGGAAAGCCCAACCGGACCACCAGCAAATTTCTCGATAATGGTCGATAAGATACGGTTGTCCATTTCATCAAGTCCGTGCTTATCAACGTTTAAAGCAGCTAAGGCATATTGTGCAATGGCAATATCAATAGATCCATTCCCTTTTATCTGGGCAAAATCCCTGACCCTGCGAAGCAGGAGGTTGGCTATACGTGGCGTGCCACGGCTACGGCGGGCAATTTCGTAGGCTGCATCCTCTGCAATGGGAACTTTTAAGATGCCTGCCGAACGGATAATGATGTGCTGCAAAACCTCCGCGTTGTAATAGGATAGGCGTGAGTTGATGCCAAAACGTGAACGCAAGGGTGCCGTTAAAAGTCCTGAACGTGTGGTAGCTCCTACAAGAGTAAAAGGATTGAGGGTAATCTGCACGCTTCGGGCATTTGGCCCGGTCTCAATCATAATATCTATCTTAAAATCTTCCATGGCCGAATACAGGTACTCTTCCACCACAGGACTTAAGCGATGTATTTCGTCAATAAAAAGCACATCATTGGTTTCGAGACCAGTGAGCAATCCGGCCAAATCGCCGGGTTTGTCCATAACTGGGCCAGAGGTCATCTTAATGCCAACCCCAAGTTCATTGGCAATAATGTACGAAAGCGTGGTTTTTCCCAGCCCCGGAGGGCCATGCAGCAACACATGATCAAGCGCTTCGCCACGTTGGCGGGCCGCAGCAACAAAAATCCGGAGGTTTTCAACCACATGAGGTTGTCCGGCAAAGTCTCCAAATTCCAATGGCCGGAGGGCTTTCTCTATCTCTTTTTCAACTGCCGACAGGGTTCTGCCCGAGGCATCCAGGTTTTGATTCATGTGTTTGGGTTAACAATCAGGCAAATTTACAATAAAACTTGCAAAGTCGTTTTTTAAAATGCAATGCGCGCGAGCCATCCACTTTGGATAATGGATCATACAAAAAAGGTTACGGTGCGCTGCACCTTGGATATGCCTAATGTTTGTTGATTTGATAAAAGGGTTACGGTGCGCTTGACCTTGTGTTGCGGTTTTGGATATTGCTGTATGTTATAAAGCGTGTGGTGTGCGATGCGGAAACAATTTTTTGGAAACGAAATTGAAACAGCAATTTCTGTATTATATTTGCAATAGTGAATAGATAATAAATAGTTGATATATATTCCCCAGAGTGAATAACTAAGGTGCAGCGCACCGAAATCTTTATAGGAAAATAGGACAGAGTGAAATTTAAGGTGCAGCGCACCGAAACATCTAATCATGGCTAACACATATACCCAAG
>CAZKHA010000061.1:16578-18095 GCA_964552325.1 uncultured Bacteroidales bacterium | reverse complement strand
ACCCTTCACCCTTCTACCCTTACTTCAATTTATCAGAAGGATTATGGTCGCTAAAACGGTTTTTCGGATTCCCCATTCCCGTTTTCATGATATGATTGCTGACAACAAACTCGTTTTCAGCCATCAATGTTGGTCCAATGGGTTGAATCAGTTGTGCATTGTTGGCCGAAGGCGACTTGATTTCGGCAGAAATTGGGTATGCATTCATTAAATCGGCTTTGTAAGGCCGCAAAAGTGCCGTAATATCTGACAAGGGAGCCTCTTGGTTGAGCCATTTAGCCTCTTGATTTGGGCTTAAAATTACCGGACAACGATGGTGAGGTATCTTTTGGAGCAACTCATTGGCTACCGTGGTAATGATGGAAAAGGCGTAGATTTCGACACCGGTTTCAGGGTTTTTCCAGACATCGTAAATGCCTGCCATGGCAAAAGGCCTCACTTTGTTACGCAAATACACCAAATAAGGCTTGCTTAGCTTCTCTTTGGTGGTTCCTTCAACAAAGGCATCGGCTATTACCAAGCATCGCTGCGACCGAATTGCCTTACGAAATGCCGGTTTTTCAATTATCCCTTTTGCTCCTCTATAAGCTGGGTCATCGGCTTTGTTGTGATCGCCCTCTGATCGGGCATTAATAAGCATTTTATCCGTTTTTGACCATGATGGCACCAAACCAAAGCGCATGAGCTGTAAGCTACGCGGGTCGTTACTGCTTATTACTGGCGTATATGCACCAGGAGCAACATTGTATGATGGAAGTAATTCAATATCAAAGGATGCCTTCACATTAAAGCGCTTTTCGATGGCTTCAAGCTTTTGAACAAGTATAAAACGGCCACACATGTATTCAGGGTTTTTGGTACGTCCAAAAATACATGAAATTACGCGGGGATTAAACCTAAGCACTGCATATCTATCAAAATTGAGTACATTCGCATCCCTCAAAAATTGTTGATATACCAATACCAATAGCCATGGATTTTTTAAAACTAGCCCAAACCCGCCAAAGTGTTCGCAATTATTCAAGCGAGCCTATTGAAAAAGAAAAACTTGAACGCTGCCTGGAGGCGGCTCGGTTAGCGCCTTCGGCCAGCAACTCACAACCCTGGACATTTGTGGTGGTTGATGAACCTGCTTTAAAAGAAAAGATAGCCCGCGAAACGTATAGCCAATTGGTTTCGTTCAATAAATTTGCTGTTCAGGCTGGGGCCATCGTGGTTATTGTGATGGAAAAACCAAAATTAATCGCCCAAATTGGAGGCGCCATCAAAAAGAAAGAGTATTCGCTAATTGACATCGGAATTGCCGCCGAGCACTTTTGCTTACAAGCCGCCGAGGAAGGACTTGGCACCTGTATGCTAGGCTGGTTTAACGAAGAACCCATCAAAAGCCTCCTAAGAATACCTCATAGCAAGACTATTGGATTGCTAGTAACTATTGGATACCCTAGCAATCAGGACATAAGGGATAAAAACAGGAAAACCATTGACGAGTTCAGGAAATACAATATTTATGGGTA
>CAZKHA010000061.1:11276-16478 GCA_964552325.1 uncultured Bacteroidales bacterium | reverse complement strand
TTGAGGATGCTGTTCTTGAATTCGTGGAAGCCTTTTTTAATCATTGAAGATTGCTTTAAATTAATTCCAATATTTTTTTAGAAAGGTAGCTAATAGCATTTGGCTGTCGAAGGTTCACAACGAGGTTTGTAACCATAATTTTTTTTGTGTACTTTGCAAAGTTCATGGGGCCAATATTCCTTCTATTGTATAAAAGTATGTTAACAGCATCGATTAATCAAAGCAAGGCTATTTGCCCAGTCGATGTACAGCTTTTATTCGCAGCGAATAAGCCGTTATCAAGACAATTACATCAAAAAGATTGCTTTTTTGGCAAAATCCACTTACTTTTACGGCTTAAATAAGCTCATAGCCGAATGCGATCAAGAAAAGCCCCCAGGTTTTATACGTTACGTATCTATCTGTTTTCTATCCTTATATATTATCTGTTGGTTATGCCATTCTTTCTTATGCTGTATTTTAAGAATGCCTCTACCTTTGATGTATTAAATGCAGCTATCGAAAAAACGGAGGTAACCCAACCCAAAACCCGTGGCGATAGTTTGATGATGGCCCAGCAAGCTAAGGCTGTCAACGACACCCTTACAACTGTTGCTATCGATACATCCAAGGGTACTATCAATATAAACCTTGGCGGGTCGTCGTCAAGCAAGGCCACCAAATCTGCAGATCCTATTGATTTTCAGTTTAATATATTGATTATAACGATAGTGGTTGGATTTGTTGTTAACCTTCCATTTAAAATTTATTTTAAACGTAGGCGTCGTAAAAAAGCTATCTCACCAAAATTATTTGCTTTTTGCAAACGGTATATTCTCAGCACACCCCTAGTAAATAGTAGCATATTGCTTTTAGGTTATTTGGTTGGGCATGCTGTAATTTTTGCAGAACTTAATAATCCTCAATCGTTTAGTAATGCTGGAGAGCATTCGCTATACCAACAGTATTTTTATATTTCAGTAGTTGCATCTTTCCTAACTATTACTTTTGTCTATTATTGGCAAAAACATCGTGTTCATATTCAATATCTTGAGTATATCTATGGAGAGTCGGAGCTAAGGTCGCGCATTTTTAAGGGTTTAGCCGGAAAAATCAAAAACCGTCTTTGGATTGCCAGTGGCATGACTACTCTATTGCCCTTGGTGGTGGTTATTTTGTACCTCTTTCAAAGCATCACCCATATCCCTGATTTAAAGATGCAATACGAAACCATGAGCCCCGAGGTTAAGCGTGTATTGTTTGGCGATACGGTGTTTTTGGAAAAGATTACGGACCTTGCCGGTTTTTATAGCGAAACGTTTTATGTTAATGCCATTAATGCATGGTTTATGTTCCTCGGCATTTATTTGGGCATATTTGTGGCCTTGATGTATATCTTCTTTTTTGTGAAATGGACTACCGAAGATATCGTATTCCCGGTTAAAGAGTTGCTGGCCAGTATGAAACTTACTGGAAAGGGCGAAGCAAGCCATTTTACGGTGGTGCGCACCAACGACGAAATTGGCGAATTGGCCGAGGGATACAATGAAATGTCGGCCCGCATCCATAACTATATTGGAAATATCAGCCGGTTAAGCGAAGCCTATTTTCGGTTTGTGCCACGGCAGTTTTTAGAATTGCTGGGCAAAAAGAACATTACCGATATCTCGTTGGGCGATCAAGTACAAAAAGAAATGTCGGTGCTGTTTACTGATATCCGCGATTTTACCAGTCTCTCAGAATCGATGACGCTTAAAGAAAATTTCGATTTTGTAAACAGTTACCTTGGTTTAATGGAGCCTGTTATTTTTAACAATAATGGGTTTATTGACAAGTACATGGGCGATTCGATAATGGCCTTGTTCGATGGCAATGTTGAAAATGCACTAAATGCAGCCATCGAGATGAAGCATACCCTGAACGATTTCAACCAATTGCGAGTGGCTGAAGGCAAGCCTGCCATTGAAATGGGAATAGGCATACATACCGGCAATTTGATGTTGGGCGTGGTAGGCGGTTATGGCAAAATGGAAGGGACCGTTATTTCGGATGCAGTAAACCTCGCATCGCGCCTCGAAGGCCTCACCAAGTTGTATGGCTCATCTATTATCATCAGCCAAGATACACTTATAAAGGTTGAAAACCCAAGCGATTACTCGTTTAGATACCTCGATATAGTTAAGGTTAAGGGAAAGCATGAGTCAGTATATATCTTTGAGATATTAGATGGAGAAAACGAGGTAGTAAAGCAGGCCAAAAACCGCTCAAAACGAAAATTTGCAACAGGGGTTGAGCTTTATCGAAATCAAGCCTTTGAAGAAGCCTTGCTCGTTTTTCAAGAAATACGGCTTGAAGTAGGTCCTGACAAGGCATGCGAATTATACATAAAACGGTGTACCGAGATCATGGAAAGGGGTATCCCAAGCGATTGGGATGGAGTGGAAGTAATGAATACAAAATAGGAACATGGTGATAGCATGTTTCAGGCTCATTCGTTGCAAATTGGCTGTTCAAAATAATCAATTTTGGGGTTTTGAAAAGGTTCTTAAAACAAATGCAGTTTTGCTAACCTTTGTTAGTGTGTTTGTTGCATTGTTTTCTCAAAAAGACGTACAAGCACAATCTGCTACAAATCTCAAGTATTCTCCTGAACTTGGTAGTACATATGAAATAGGCAGGATTTTACGGATATATCCTGACCTTCCGGCTATTGATTATACAGGCATATGTAGGTTAGATATTGATTTTAATACGTATGGAGCCCAATGGTGGAACAAGGCCTATGGTTATCCCACGTTGGGTTGCCAGTTAGCAAGCGGATGGCTGGGTAACAACGATGTATTAGGTGCTTTTTTTGCCGTAGTTCCAAATTTGCGGTTTAAGCTGTTTGCCGCCAAGCATAATGAGTTTTATACGCGCGTAGGAATGGGGTTTGCATATTTTACGAAGCCTTATAACCGCGAAACCAATCCCGGCAACATGCTTATTGGCTCTGCAATAACAAATATTACCAGCTTACAGTTTATGTACAGCCGAGCGCTTTCGCCCTCTTATTGGGTAAATGCAGGTGTTGGCTTTCTGCATTTTTCCAATGGCCACACCCAATTGCCCAATGTTGGGCTAAATATGCCCTCGCTGCAACTTGGCATCAGTATCCGTGAATTTGGGACTCCAATAGTGGAGCCCACCAAGGAAATGAATGTTTTAGCATCAAACGAACTAACAATGGATGCAATCGTAGGCCTTGGCTTTCACGAGTTTGGTGAAACAACAGAACCCACAGGCGGTATTAAGTATCCGGTGTACTCGTTTGGGTTGGCACTTTCAAGGAATTTAGGAACTATTCACGTGGTGCAACTTGGCTTTACTTATACCTATTATACTAGTTTCAGGGATTATATTGTTAACCAATCATTTTTTAATGAACAACTTAGCCTGAATGCATCAACGTTTGCCTTGTATGCGGGGCATGAGTTTGTCTTGGGGCAGTTTGGGCTGGACCTAAAGCTGGGCATGTACCTATATAACCCCTTTAGAAGGAAGTATAATCGAGAGGTTCTGGATAAGCCCAATGGCTTCAAAGATATTAGCACGAATAAATTGGGCATTAATTTTTATTTTTCCGATACACGCCTGAAACGTAAAGGTTTGTACATGGGAATGCATATTAAAGCCAATCTTGGCCAAGCCGATTTTGCTGAATTTTCGATGGGGTATCGTTTTTAGAATGGTAATATTGCAAACCAAAATTATATATTATTATAATTTAAAGCATTGATTACCTGTGTTTTAATAATTTGTAAAAATCGGACATTCAGTTATTTTCTCAATACTTAGGTTTCAAGTTTGGAGTGTACCTACTATTATTTTTACCTTTACAGGTTCATAATACAGGCATGGAAAAACGTTGGGTCATTAAAGATCAAGGAGACAGAGAACTCATTCGGAAACTCATTAAAGAGTTAAATATCAATGAGGTTCTGGCTACCTTATTGGTTCAACGAGGCATCAGCACCTATGCAGAAGCTAAGGCCTTTTTTAGGCCGGAATTAGCTGGCCTGCACGATCCTTTTTTAATGAAGGATATGGACAAAGCTGTGGCCAGGATTGACAAAGCCGTTCAAAATGGTGAGAAAATATTAGTGTATGGCGATTACGATGTTGATGGCACTACTGCCGTTGCATTGGTTTACACCTACCTTAATAAGTTTTATGATAAGCTGGCGTTTTACATCCCCGATCGGTATTCCGAAGGATATGGGGTTTCGTATAAAGGCATTGATTTTGCTGCCGAAAATGGTTTTAGCTTGGTAATTGCCCTCGACTGCGGCATTAAGGCCGTAGAAAAGGTGGAGTATGCCAACCAGAAGAACATCGATTTTATCATTGGCGATCACCACCGCCCAGGCGATAGCTTACCGCCCGCCGTGGCAGTACTCGACCCAAAACGTGCCGATTGCACCTACCCTTTTGAAGAACTATCGGGTTGTGGGGTTGGCTTTAAGCTTATTCAAGCTTATAGTGCACATAAAGCATGGCCTTTTGATGATTTGATGCAATACCTGGATTTGGTAGTGGTTAGCATTGCCGCTGATATTGTAGCCATTACGGGCGAAAACCGAATTTTGGCATATTACGGCCTTAAAAAAATAAATACCCAGCCACGCCCCGGATTCGAGGCTTTACTCAACATTAGCGGGGTTAGCCGTATCCCAGGATTGCCTGATCGTAGCTTTAATAAAGAGTTGACTATTAGTGATCTTGTGTTTACATTGGGGCCTCGCATTAATGCCGCCGGCCGTATTGAAAGTGGAAATAATTCAGTTGAGCTTTTAATTTCGCCAACCCTCGATAAAGCACGACTGCTGGCCGAAGCCATCAATACCTGCAATACCGAACGACGAAGCCTCGATGCCCATACTACACAGCAAGCCCTCGAGATGATTGCTGGTGACGATTCGTTGGCCGATAAAAAGACCACCGTGGTATATTTCCCTGAATGGCATAAGGGCGTTATCGGCATTGTTGCTTCTCGGCTTACCGAGGTATATTATAGGCCTACCATTGTTTTTAGCCAGTCGAATGGGCTCATTACAGGTTCAGCACGTTCTATTAAAGACTTCGATATTTACGATGCGGTAGATGCTTGCAGTGATTTACTTGAACATTTTGGTGGACATACTTATGCCGCTGGCTTATCGCTTAAACCTGAAAACTTGGAAA
>CAZKHA010000061.1:0-11176 GCA_964552325.1 uncultured Bacteroidales bacterium | reverse complement strand
TTTGGTGGACATACTTATGCCGCTGGCTTATCGCTTAAACCTGAAAACTTGGAAATGTTTAAACAGCGGTTCGAAACATATGCCTGTGGTCAGTTTGGCGAACACCTTCCTATTCCAGAGGTTGAAATTGATGCCGAAATGGTACTTAGCGATATTACACCACGCTTCTTTAGTGTGCTAAAACAGTTTGCTCCTTTCGGACCTGGCAATATGGCTCCGGTGTTTCTCACACAACGAGTTATGGATACAGGTTATACACGCTTGGTTGGCAAAAACCATATCAAGCTATCTGTAATTCATCCTCATATCTCGGGATTCCCAGCCGCCGGAATTGCTTTTCAACAAGGTGAGCACCTAGGTGATATTAAAAAAGGTGTTCCATTTAGTTTTTGTTACCATATCGAAGAAAACGAATGGAATGGAAAAGTTAGCCTTCAGTTGAACGTTAAGGATATTAAATTTGGAAACCTGATATTTACGGATGGGAAATGCATGTAATAATTGCGAAGATTGGGTGTCAGGTGAAGGGTGGTCGGTGAGCCAGGTGGCTGAGCACCTGCACTGAGCCTATCGAAGTGTGTTGAAGGGATACAAAAGGAGAATACAATCAACTTGCTATATTGTTTTATCCCATAAATAGTAGCTAAGATTTCCTGCTAAAAACTGCGAAGCGCCTTCCTTCAGGGCATTGCCATTGGGCCGTTTTTAAAAGCCTTAAATCTGGCTTAGCGGTATAGTCATTCAACCAAGACCTTGAGCTTTTTAGCTCCACCCTCATTCTCCGGTTAGGCAAACTTAACCCCGTGCTTTTTACCCTTTACCCGTTTGCGCGTATCTCTAACACCCGTTTGGTTTTTTCGGTTACCTTAAACCGGTTATCAATCCGATGCCCCAAAACCCAAACTATTTCGTTTGAAGAGCAAAGCAGCCAGGAGGTTTCCTTTTGATGGTTTGTAAATTTTTTGTGCACAAAAAAATCGCTGAGTTTTTGTTTGCCTTTCATGCCCAATGGGTAAAAAACATCACCCGCTTTCCGATGCCGGAGGTTCAGGGGAAGGCCTACTAAATCGGCATCGAGCCATACATGCGTGTTGGTTTTGGGAAGCTCTTTTCTATCGAACACTTCCTTAACATTAAAATGCAACTGCAATGGCTCTTCCGATTCGAAAGGAAGTTCAGGAATCAAGTACTCTACACATAAAGGCTGCTGTATAGGGATGATTTGAATAAACCCTCGCTCCACTATCAATTTATACCCGGCTGCAAGCAGCGTCTTTCCTGCATTGTTGCTTGCTTTTACAAGGTAATTGGCATCGGCATGGCTAAAGCCATATTCCGAAAGGAGGTGATATAGCCAAAATGCTGGCTCCTCCAATTGTTTAATAGACGTTAAATTAATGGTAATAATGCCAGCATTTATGGCCAAAAAAGAGTTTTTGTAGGTTTTGGCCACACCTTCTAAAGCGCGTGCGCCTTCCTCAATATATGCCATGCTTTTTACAATTGATTCAGTAGCCGAGGGGCTAATTTGGCTTATTAAAGGCGTAAGGTGGTGCCTGATTTTATTGCGTAGGTAATCGTCGGTTTGGTTTGAGCTATCGTGACGATAAGGCAGTCCAACTGCGGTGGCAAACAGCTCAATATCATTGCGGCTTGCAAATAGTAAAGGCCGAATGATTGAGCCAATTTGGGTCGGAATTCCTTTTAAACCTTGTACGCCGCTGCCCCTGAATAAATTAATAAAGAATGTCTCGATATGATCATCTTTATGATGCGCGGTTGCAATAAAATGATATTGATTCTGGGTCCGTAGTTGCTCAAACCATTCATAGCGCAGTTTGCGGGCAGCCACTTGTGTGCTTAATTTGTGAGTATGAGCATATTGTTTGGTGTTGAATCTGTTAACGTAAGCCGGAACCTGCAGTCGTTGGCAAAAAGCTTCAACCAATGCCTGATCGTCATCTGATTCAGAACCGCGCAACTGAAAATTGCAATGGGCAATCGCAACTGAATATCCCGCTGAAATCATCAACCAGGCCAAGGCCATGCTATCCATGCCGCCACTTACCGCCAACAGCACGCGTGCGCCCTCTTGCAACGAAAAGTTTTTAGCCAAGTGAGCCTCCAGTTGTTTTTGCAATTCGGGTTTAATGCAGCGCATGGCCTTTGGTTTTGGTAAGGTACAATGCCAGCTTATAAAAAAGCCAAGCATACGAAGCTCCAAATGCCCAGCCTGCCAAAATATCTGTAGGGTAATGCACACCCAGATACATTCGACTATACGACACCAGCAGGGTGAAGGGGAACAGTACGAAGCCAATATATGCAAATGGTTTCCGCAGCAACATTACCACAAATACGGCAACTGCCATGGTGTTGGCGGCGTGTCCGCTAAAAAAGCCAAACCTTCCTCCCTTGTAATCCTTAACATAATGAAGCCATTCCATTAAACCTGGTTGATGCGAGGGGCGCAAGCGTTGAAAACCATATTTAAACAAGTTGGCGCTTTGATCGGTGGCGGCTATCATCAAACCAACCGTAAGTAATATCCAGAGGGTTTTTGAGCCAAATTTTTTGTACATAAGCCAAATGAGCCATGCGTATAAAGGCAACCAAACCCCTGTTTTGCTTGCCCAATACATTACAACATCCCAAAAAGGATTGTTCAGCCCATTGATAAGCTTCAGAAAATCAGCATCTGCCTGAAGGATAAACGAAAGCATAAGCTATGCAATAACAACCGGGTTGAGTTCTTTCCAGATTTTATCTTTGAGCTGGTCGAGACCGGTTTGGGCAACCGATGAAATAAATACCGAAGGAATGCCTCTCGGTAGTAGTTTTTTCATGTCCTTAATCAGGACGTCGTCAAGCATGTCGCACTTGGTTATGGCCAAAATTCTTGCTTTATCAAGCAAATCTGGGTTATATTCTTTAAGCTCGTTTAGCAAAATCTTGTAATCCTTTTTTATGTTATCGGTATCGGCCGGTATCATAAAGAGGAGGATTGAATTGCGTTCGATATGGCGAAGGAATCGTAATCCCAGGCCTTTCCCCTGGCTGGCTCCTTCGATAATACCAGGGATGTCGGCCATTATAAATGAACGATTGTCCCTGTAAGGAACGATGCCCAAATTGGGCGTTAGGGTAGTAAAGGGATAATCGGCAATTTCGGGTTTTGCCGCCGAAATAACGGAGAGGAGCGTTGATTTGCCTGCATTTGGAAAACCCACCAAGCCAACATCGGCCAAAAGCTTAAGCTCGAGAATATACCAGCCTTCTATACCATCTTCACCCGGTTGGGCAAACTTTGGTGCTTGCCGTGTGGCGGTTTTAAAATGTTCGTTGCCCATGCCGCCTCTGCCACCCTTTAACATTACAACCTCTTGGCCGCTTTCGGTAAGTTCGGCCAAAATTTCGCCTGTTTCTGAATCACGTGCTACGGTTCCTACGGGAACCTCTACAATCTGGTCATTACCATCAGCTCCGGTGCTTCCGGCACCTCGTCCCGATTCTCCATCGCCAGCATATAGATGTTTTGTATATTTAAGGTGCAACAGTGTCCATAATTGATGATTGGCCTTTAAAATGATATGACCGCCACGGCCACCATTTCCGCCATCAGGGCCACCTCTTTCAACATATTTCTCGCGGCGAAAATGCACCGAACCGCCTCCTCCTTTGCCCGATCGGAGGAATAGCTTCACATAATCAACAAAATTAGAACCTGACATTCAACGTGTTTTAAATGGCATAAAAGAAATGCAAAGGTAATCAAGCTTTTGCACAAAACACAAAAAAACCGGGCATTACCCGGTTTAATAATTATGCTTGGTTTCTTAACGAACCGATTTAAAGGCTTTTTCGACCACCTCCGACAAGTTTTGGGTTATGGTTGAAGGATTTCCAACGGCATCAACCTTCAGGAACTTGTTTTCGTTTTTGTAATATTGCTTTACCAACGAGGTTTTGGTTTCATATTCTTCCAGACGTTTTACAATCAATTCAGGATCTTTGTCATACGACCTTCCTTTGGGCGTTTTTGCACGACTTGCCAGGCGCTTAAAGCATTCTAATGTTGGCACTTTTAGCTCAATGGTAAGTGTAACGCCCGAATTTATACGCTTCAGCAATCCATCAAGAATGTACGCTTGAACAATGGTGCGTGGGAAGCCTTTAAAAATAAACCCTTTAGCATCGGGGTGAAGCACTATTTCGCGTTCTATCAATCGAATGGCGATCTCATCGGGTACAATTTCGCCCTTTTCCATGTAAGGGATGGATTTTTCGCCAATCTCTGTGCCTTCTTTTATCTCGCGGCGCAGCAACGAACCGGTGGAAATATATACCAAGTCATGCTTTTCGGCAAGGGTTTTGCCTTGGGTTCCTTTGCCTGAGCCGGGTGCGCCCAGCAAAACGATATTAAGCCATTCCTTGGTAAGTGTTTGGTCAACCGAAAGGCATAAGCGTTCAAAGATTTCTTCAACCGTTCCAATACCATCAATGGGATAATACTTACCTTTTTCATGGTAGAAGTCGATTACGGGCATGGTTTTGTTGTCGTACTCCTTAAGCCTGTATTCAATAACCTCTAGGTTGTCGTCGCTACGGCCCGAGGTTTTGCCCCGTTCGAGCATGCGGTGAATTAATTCTTCACGTGGTACTTCAAGGCTCAACATGCACGAAAGGTGCGAATTCATACGAAGCAGCAGGCCTTCGAGGATATACGCTTGAACATACGTACGCGGAAAACCATCAAAAAGGATCCCCTTGGCTTCGGTGTCAGTATTTATCCGTTTTTCAATTAGCTGCACAATAATGTCATCGGGCACCAGCTCTCCTCTTTCAATGGTTTCTTTGGCTTCAAGGCCTAAGTCAGATTCTTCGGCAATTTCCTGTCTTAACAAATCGCCTGTGGCAATGTAGGTTAAGTTGTACTTTTCGATGAGCAGTTTCGACTGCGTTCCTTTACCAGCACCCGGAGGGCCGAATAGTGCAATGTTTAGCATAGGATAAATAGTTATTTTACAATTGAGTAGATATCTGGCAAGTTACGGCCATAGCCGTCGTAATCTAATCCGTAGCCTACGATGAAGTCGTTGGGTATTTCGATTCCTACATAGTGAATAGGATATTTTTTACGGAAGGCTCCTGGTTTGAACAAAAAGGTGGCAATTCGCACGTCAGCGGCGCCCATACCTTTAAGTTTCAACATCATATTATCCATTGTAATACCCGTGTCGATAATGTCTTCTACCACCACAACTGTCCGGCCATTCACGTCTTCATCGAGGCCAATTAACTCGCGAACGTGTGTTGTACTAAAGGTGCCTGAATAGGACGACAGCTTAACGAAGGTTACGTTGCAATCAACGGTAATCGTGCGGATTAAATCGGCAGCGAATACAAAAGCCCCATTGAGCACTACCAAGAACAAAGGGTTTTTTCCCTCGAGATCGGCATTAATTTTAATAGCCATGTTTTCAATAGCCATTTGAATTGTGGCCGCATCTATCGAAAGGCCGAATTCTTTGTCTAAGACACGTATAGTTTTCATAAAAAGAGAAGTTTGTTTGCAGTATTGGCAAAAATTAACCCAGATGTTGATTAATTTTGCACAAACCTACTAAAAAAAGGTTTACATGAAGCATACTAATGCAAATATTTGATAATCATAATAATTTTAATGCACAATGAATCCTAAAATAAGTATTATCATGGGTAGCACATCTGACTATCCTGTGATGGAGGATGCGGCCAATTTCTTAAATGAAATGCAAATTCCTTTTGAAATCAATGCATTATCGGCACATCGCACCCCTGAAATGGTTGAGAAATTTGCCAAAGGTGCCGCCGGACGAGGTGTAAAAGTAATAATAGCCGCTGCCGGTATGGCTGCCCATTTACCCGGTGTAGTAGCATCTATGACTACATTGCCTGTTATTGGGGTGCCGATAAAAGCAACTTTTGAAGGCCTTGATGCCATGCTAGCCATTATTCAAATGCCCCCAGGAATACCTGTGGCTACCGTTGGTTTGAATGCAGCACGCAACGCGGCTATTTTAGCGACGCAAATGCTGGCATTGAGCGATGAAACCCTACAGGCAAAACTCCTTGATTTTAAAGAAGACCTAAAGACCAAGGTAACTAAAGCAAATCAAGAGCTTTCGGCCATCAAATTTGAATACAAGACGAACTAAGGTGCGAGCAAATAAGAAAAATGGCGACCATTTGGTCGCCATTTTTAGTTAAAGGTGTTCTAGAATAAACTACTGTTTATCCCACCACATGCGTGTGGCAAAATCATCTTGGCCAAATTGAGCAACGGCAGCCTCATAGTTGGAGCCATTAACAGTTTGCTCTTCTTGGGGATAGGTAAGCCTGCGTGGAATAGCATCGCCTTGTAAGGGGATGAATTTGATTTGTTCGCCAGCTGAGTTTACCCAAGTAACTTCGTTGGGATGAACAAGGGTTTTAGGATAGCCGGTTCTTCTGTATTCTGACCATGCTTCATAACCTTGGGTATAGAAAGCAATGTATTTTTGCGTAAGAACAGTTTCCATGTTGGCGGCAGGTAAAGCTGCAATATAAGCATCGATATCGGCTTGGGCAACGCCCCAATATTCTAATGAAGAAGTTACACCATCGATGTATTTAGCTTGATTCCAACCATTAAGCTCTGATAGGATAAAGGCTACTTCGGAGTAATTCATCATAATGCAGCCGAAATCGGGAGCAAGAATTGCTGCGCCAGGCCAGCTTGAGCCTTGTGCACCAATAAGTTTGGTAGTTCCATCTTCCATACCATATGGCATACCTTGAATTCCTTCGCCAAGTATGGTGCCATCTTGTACGGGGTCAGCAAAAATGGGTAACCTAGGGTCAGCAATACCAGCAAAAGGATTGGTTTTTGCAGCTCCGCCTACAGGAATACCTTTCAGCAGATCAACAAACTGGCCAGTAACGGCAAAGTCGGTACGAGCATCAATGTAATATGCAGTGTACATGGGAGCTGTGTTAGGAGCGGCGCCTAAATATTTAAACACGGCATTGTCAGCATTGCTTTCGAATACACCAGCAGCAATAGCCTCGTTTGCATATTGGGTAGCTTTTGCATTATCAGCTTTCATCATGCGCAAAGCCATGCGAAGTTTGATAGAATTAGCAAACTTTTTCCATTTTGTCATATCGCCACCATAAATTACATCGCCTTGTGTCCAGCCAGCGCCACCATCAATTTGTGCGGCAGCTTCGGTGAGTTCCATGATAATTGCAGGATAAACATCGGCCTGTTTGTCGTATTTGGGCAAATAGAACTCACTGCCTTGGTTAGCTTTTAATGCATCAAAATAAGGAATGTCGCCATAAAGGTCTGTAAGATGTTGGAAAGTCCATGCACGGAGGATACGAGCCGAAGCAATTTGGTTGGCATTGCTTCCATACGCTGACATTCCTGCCTTAGTTGCTTCATCCGTGTTTAAACGAATAATTTCGTTTAGGTCGGCCATAACGGTATAAAGAGTTCTCCAGTAGGTGTTGTTGATGTTCTGGCGAATGTTGTAACGATCTTCGTCCGTATAGTTGTTTTGAGCCCAATACTGGGACCAAAGCATGCTTTGACGGCCACCCCACCAAGCATCAAACATATTGTCGTTCAACTGTTTTTGGGCATTGGTTAAGAAAGCATAGGTAGGCACCTCTGAAGCTTTATTTGGGTCTTTATTTATTGTTTCAAAATCCTTTGTACACCCAACCATAAGGAATATAAAAAGGCTCAGTAAGACTGAAATTTTATATGCTGATTTCATATTGATAAATTTTAAAGTTAAGGATTATTAAAAGTTAAAGCTCAGGTTGAAACCAAATGAACGTAATGAAGGGAGTTGTCCTCCTTCAATACCCTGAACGTTACCTGCACTGGTAGTGTTTTCTGGATCAATATGTTGGTTATCGGTTCCCCACATAGCAAGGTTACGGCCATAAACAGAAACCCGTAGGTTTGCAATAGGTCCAGTGTACTGTTTAGGAATGGTATAGCCTATACGAACTTCGCGCAATTTAATGTAGCTAGCATCAAATACGTTTTGAGCAGCTGGCCTTGAATAGTGGTCCCATGCCCAACGTTGAGCACTGATGCGTGTAGCATTGGTAATAGGAGCATCAACATTGGCACCTGAAGCATCAATGTATTGAACGGTTCCATCAGCGTTTAGTTTTCCATAAACACCTTCAAGAACTAAACCTCCAGAAGCAGGGTCATAAGAACCGTCTTCGTTTTTGATAACCTCGTCGCGTACATTGTTGCCAAGGTCGTTAGTGGCAGCAGTTTCTTCTAAGATACCACTATACATACCCCACATATTGGTTGTTGAGAAAATCTTGCCACCTTGTTGAATATCAATCAAGAAACCTAAATCAAATCCTTTATATTTGAAAGAGTTGTTGATACCAGCATTCCAGTCGGGCAATACACTTCCCAAAGATTCAACAGCGGTAGTTTTTAGGTAGCGTCCAGCTTTGTCAACTACAATATTTCCGGCAGCATCATACACATAGTTTGATCCAACTAGCTGTCCATAAGCTTCGCCAAGTCTAGCTTCAACCGTAACATTAAAGGGGCCTGTTCCTAAACGTAGGCTTTCGATGCCTTCCATTAGTTCAACCACCTCGTTGGTGTTCTTAGCAAAATTCACACTTATATCCCATTGGAAGTCGTTGAATTTAAGAGGTGTGCCAGTTATCATAAGCTCGATACCTTTGTTGTTGATTTTTCCAGCATTAACCCATGCTGATAAGTATCCAGAGGCTGCTGAAATGGGCACGTTGAAAATCTGGTCGTTAGTGGTTTTGTTATAGTATGTGAAGTCAAAACCTAATCGACTGTTGAAGAATTTCAATTCTGTACCAATTTCCCAACCAACAGTGCTTTCAGGTTTTAGGGTTGCATTATTTAATGCGCTTGGCATTGTGTAACGGATGTCGCTTCCAAAGTTGGAGAAATTGTCATACAAAGTAGCTAAAACATATGGATCTGTATCATTACCAACCTTTGATGCGCCAAACCTAACTTTACCAAGATTCAACCAAGCAATTTTATTAAGCGAAGGCATTTCGGTGAATATATAGCTTAAGGTAGCTGATGGGTATAGATAACTGTTCTTGTCAGCGGGTAATGTTGACGACCAGTCGTTACGTAAACTCATGTCTAAATAAAGCATTCCTTTATAGCCTAAAGTTGCACTACCATATAGTGAATTGATGGCTTTTTGGGTTGTTGCATCATGTGAAATGGCTGTAGAAGCTGAATTGCCAAGATTATAGAAATTAGGAATAACCAAGCCGCCATCCGTAATGCCACCATTACGTTGATAATTGCGATGCATCCTATTACCACCCAAAGTAGCATTTAAGCTAAGGTTTTCGGTAAGCTGTTTGTTGGCTAAGAACAAGAATTCTGCATTGGTTTCGGTTACCTGACGTACGTTTTCTAAGTAAGATGAAAGTGCTTGTGAACCCACTGCCACCCGTTCTTCATTACGGAAGGTGTAAGAATCCATATTGTATTTTGAAGTAACTTTTAACCAATCGGTAATTTTATAGGTTAAACCAGCGTTTCCATAATACCTGTCGCGGCTGTCGTTTTGATAGTTCTCATTACGGGTCCAGTATGGATTGTCAGAATAGTTTGGCCTTGGATCATCCCATGCCCTACGGTTCCATGTGCGGTTTGTTCCATCGGGGCTTTTGTAATTCTCCAATTGTTTCATATCTAACTGGCGTTGACCCCATTGGTTGAACTTTTGCATTACGTTATTGTCATCATAACCTGTTGATGGACGTCCTAAAGCATTGGTCTTAACATAGTTTACAGCAACAAATGCATCTAGACGGCTGCCAAATTTCGACTGTCCGTTAAAGTTTAAGGTATTACGGTCAAGTTCGCTATTGGGCATATAGCCTGTTGAGGTAAGGTTAGTATACGACAAGCGGAAGGAGTTGTTTTCATTTCCACCGGTAAGTGCAACGTTGTTGGTGTAACCAACCGAGGTTTTGAAGAATGTTTCAACGTCATTGGCAGCAGCTACCCAAGGAGTAGTTTCTAAATCGGTGGCTGGTTTGCCAGCTTCTTCCCAGTTGTAGATGCTCCAAGCAGGTAAGTATTGTAAATTGGCATCGTATTTAGGCCCCCAGCTTTCGTCTGTGGCATAATCGGGCAATAAGTACTGTTTGCCATTGATTTCTTGCACCAAGAAGCCATCGCGAGCTACGTTTGGATCTGGGTCTTCAAAAATGGAACCCCCACCATACAAATACTGATACTTTGGAAGATAAGCCACGTTTTCCATGGTAACCCCAGAGTTTACAGTAACCCCAATAGCTTGTTTTGTTTTGCTTGTTTTGCCTTTTTTGGTTGTAATAAGGATTACGCCATTAGCAGCGCGTGAACCATAAAGAGCTGCAGCAGAAGGTCCTTTTAAAACTGAAACGGATTCAACATCATCAGAGTTAATATCTTGGGCCATGTTTCCATAGTCATAACCACCAGCCCCACGTGCAGTATTTGCAGTGTTATAGTCAGAGTTGTCAATTGGCACTCCATCAACTACATACAGAGGATTGTTATTGCCAAGCAAAGAGTTTACGCCACGTATTAACACACGTGAAGAACCACCCATATTACCAGAAGAACCCGTTACCTGAACACCAGCAACCCTACCTGATAGTGCGTTTACCATGTTGGTTTGCCTAGCTTGGTTAAGTTCGTCGCCTTTAACGTCTTGTGTGGCATAACCCAGCGATTTCTTTTCGCGGGTAATACCCAAGGCTGTAACAACTACTCCTTCGAGAGCAGTTAAAGCTGCTTTGAGTTTAACATCATAAACATTGCCGCTTCCAATTGCCACATCCTTGGTTTCCATTCCCACAAAGGAGAAAATCAGGACTTTAGCATCGGTTGGAACAGATAGATTAAACTTTCCATTAATGTCGGTAACCGTACCTACAGTGGTACCCTGAACAAAAACGGAAGCGCCTGGAATACTTGAGCCATCATCGGCACTGGTAACAGTACCGGTAAGCTGCCTCTGAGCGTTTACTTGCATGCCCAACAAAGCTAGAAATGCAAGCAGGAAAGAAAATTTTCTCATAATGAATAAATTTTGGTTAGTAATGAAGGTTA
>CAZKHA010000060.1:0-18865 GCA_964552325.1 uncultured Bacteroidales bacterium | reverse complement strand
CACATCAGCACATTTTCACATCTTCACATTAACCCCCTATGTCATTAATTTCGCTCGAAAACATGGAGTTTTTTGCCTACCATGGCTGTTTTGCCGAAGAACAGGTGATAGGCACCCGATTTTTAGTCGATTTGCATCTTGAAGTAAGCACCGAAAAAGCCGAATTAACAGATGATCTACATAAGACCATAAATTATCTAACGGTTTATCAGCTTGTTAAAGCCGAAATGGAAATCAAGAGCCATTTGCTGGAGCATGTTGGCCGAAGGATATTGAATGCGGTAAAGGCTCATTTTCCAGATGTGCATCATGCCGAGGTTAAAGTTAGTAAGCTAAACCCACCCTTAGGCGGAAAGCTTGGCAGTGTTAGTCTTACCTTACGTTATGATGAAACCGACGGATTGTATGGATAATCAAGCTACAACAAAAAAGGTGGCGAACGAAGTTTGTCCAAGATGTGGGAAGGCATTTTTCTGCAGCAAATCAGGCAAGTGTTGGTGCTTCGAAGTTTACTTAACGCCCGAAAAGCAAGCTTTTGTTAACGATAATTATAATGGCTGCCTATGCCCCGATTGTTTGAAAGAAATAGCCGAAAAGCAATAGTAATCCGTGGTTTATTACAGCTGATAAGCTTAGCCATTTGCTTCCTTTGAGGTTTCAATCTAAAAGTACAACTAGTTGTAATTGTTGGTTACCTTTGTTGCATATATGAAAACCCTGCTACGCCATTTAACGAAACTACTTCGCAAATGCTTCCGCAATCTTTTGTTGTGGTTTGGAGGCTTGTTTTTGGGTTTGCTGCTGCTGAGTTTTACCGATATACCGTTTAATGCGTATTTTTGGTTGGGAACACATCAAACAATGCTTAAGCATGCACCTGATTACATTGTGGTTATGGGCGCAGGTGGTATGCCGGGTCCTGAAGGCCTAATACGGTGCTATTATGCCGCGCAAGCCGCTAAGCAATTTCCCGAATCAAAAATTATCATAGCCCTGCCTACCTTGCGTAAATGGTTGCCACAAAGCCATACCATGGCCATGTACCGTGAAATGGTTTTACGTGGAGTGGATAGCACGCGATTTTTATTCGAGATAAATGGCACAAACACTCGCCAGCAAGCTATTAACTGTTTGAGCCTTTGTTCCAATCCAAATCAATCGTCCGTGTTAATCATAACTTCGCCCGACCATATGTACCGCAGTGTAGCTACCTTTCGTAAAGCAGGTTTTGCCGCTGTTGGTGGCAGTTCTTCATTCGAGAGTGGCTTTGATCCTGAACTTCTTACAACTGAAGATGAACGCAATCAAGGCATTCTAGAGCCTAGCCGTAATATTGATTTGCGTTATAATATGTGGAATTATTTAAAGCTTGAGATAACGGTCATCCGCGAAGCCTTTGCCATTACTTATTATTACTTGAAGGGGTGGATTTGATTTTGGTAGCGGCATTAAACCTAGGAAGTTTTACAATCCTGCGTCTCCTCCAAAAAGTACTTTTTTTGCCATCAAGCGTTGCACTGAGCACCCGTACTGAGTCAGTCGAAGTGTGCATAAGGGGCGGCAAACCACCTAGAAGCGCCAAACACAAATAATTGATTTCAAACTTGTTGATATTAGTTTAGAATTTATGTGCCAGCTAACTTTTAGTATTTCGACTTTTCGGAGTAGTCTCCATCCTTTATTTTATTGGCAGTTAATTACGGTGTTTCTTTTTTAATTTGATTTTTCTTTCACATACAGCACACATGTTTGCTCAATACACTGGTTTATGGGTGTAAACGCAAAGCCAAGGTCGATAATTAATTTTTGGCTGGTGTATTTGTAAACCTTTTGCGAAGATCGAGCGGTTTCACGGGTTACGGCGGGTTTAGTAAACGTAAGCAAACCTTTGATAGCAAAAAGCCGCCACGCCACTTCTGCCATAAGTTGGTTAACCTTAATTTGTGGAGGTTTTTTGCCTAAACCCTTGGCTATCCAATCAAATATTTCTTTGTAACTGTGGTTTCCACCATTTACAATGTAGCGCGTTTTTGAATATGGACCTTCCATTAAAGCTATCATGGCCTTGGCCACATCATCTGCATCCACATAGCCATTAACCCCCGTTGTATAGTAATTTAAGCCCTTGTCAACGAGTGAAAACAATTCACAACTTCCTGTATTCCAATTTCCGGCTCCAAGAATCACGGAAGGATTTACAATAACGGCATCCAAGCCCTCGGTCATAGCCCGCCAAACTTCGCGTTCGGCCAGCATCTTGCTTTGGGCATAAACCGAGCTTTTGGGAATGTCTTTCCAAGGTTCGCCCTCATCCGTAAACTCTTTTTCGGGTTCGCTAAACAGGGTGGCTATCGAACTTACATGGCAAAACTTTTGTACCTTCATCTCAAGGCTCATATTGAGCAGGTTGATGGTTCCTTGAACGTTGGTAAACAGTAGTTTCTTTTTATCGCTTTTGGCAAACGACACCATGGCCGCGCAATGATATACCTGCGATACTCCTTGCAGAGCATGCGCTAGCGAAGGCAAGTCAAGGATATCGCCCTCAACCCATTCCAGTTGCTTACTATACGCTTCTATGCTTTGATTATGATGGTTAAAAACTCTGGAAATCAGTTTTTTGTTTGCATCTGGGCGCAGCAAAACCCGAAGGTTGTAACCCTTCGTTAAGAGCCGATACACAAGGTGCGAGCCCAATAAACCTGTTCCTCCGGTAACTAAAATCATACTGCAAATGTAACTTTTATTGCGTTGTACATTTTGGTCATTCTAAAAGAATTTTCTTTTCAACTTACTGTATTGCTACTTAAATTCAATAGGTTATCTTTTTCCAAGCAAATAAATATGATTTTTTTCGGAACTGCAGTCAGGCTTTTGAAATGGTTTTTTTCAAGCCAGAAACCCGTAATCGTTTTATAGGCTTTTCTTAAACTGCTGATTAATCAATAGACTAAGTTTAGTTTTGGGCTCAATGATAGGTTGAATGCGAGAAAACCACACGTTTTTTTGACGCAATCTAACGGCTTTTGCCGCCAATGCCATTCGCCAGCTATGCCCAATTGATGCATTTTGTCTATCTTTGCCGATCTTTTAATCAATGAACCTATTGGCAATCTGATGGTTGGTTTATCAGGTTTTAATTTAGAATTGACAGTTATAGCATGAAAAATTTTGTTGAAGAATTGCGTTGGCGTGGCATGATTCACGACATTATGCCCGGCACCGAAGAACAGCTTTTAAAAGGAATGACCTCTGGTTATATTGGTTTTGACCCAACAGCTGACTCATTGCATATCGGTAGTTTGGTACAGATTATGACACTCGTTCATTTTCAACGCTGTGGTCATAAACCTCATGCGTTGGTAGGTGGCGCCACCGGCATGGTTGGCGACCCTTCTGGGCGGAGTGAGGAACGCAACTTGCTCTCACGCGATATACTCGAACATAACTTAACGGGCATCCGCAACCAACTTTCGAGGTTTCTTGAGTTCGATAAAGGTGATAATGCCGCTGTTATGGTCAATAACTATGACTGGTTTAAAGACTACACCTTCCTCGATTTTATCCGCGATGTGGGTAAGCATATCACTGTAAATTACATGCTTTCAAAAGATTCGGTACAAAAACGCTTAGAATCGGGTATGTCGTTCACCGAGTTTTCGTACCAATTGGTGCAGGGATATGATTTTTACTTCTTATATAAGAATAGCAACTGTTTGCTTCAACTGGGCGGTAGCGACCAATGGGGAAACATTGTTACCGGAACGGAGCTTATTAGGCGCATGTCGGGCGGACAAGCTTTTGCTATGACAACACCTTTGCTAAAAAAGGCCGATGGAAGCAAATTTGGGAAAACCGCCGGGGGAAATATTTGGCTCGATCGGGAGCGGACTTCTCCTTACGAGTTTTATCAGTATTGGATTAATTGTGCCGACGAAGATGTGGAAGCCTACATCAAGATTTTCACGGAGATGGATCAAGCAACTATCGAGGGTCTGATTGAGGAACACCGCCAGGCACCGCATCTGCGCATTTTGCAAAAAGCATTGGCTAAGGATATTACCACTCGGGTTCATTCTGAAGAAGACTACCTAGCAGCCGTTGATGCATCGGATATCTTGTTTGGAAAGGGCACAACCGAAACACTTAAAAAACTCGATGAAAAGACTTTGTTATCTGTTTTCCAAGGCGTTCCACAGTATGAAATCAATCGGGTTGATTTAGAGCAAGGTATAGCTATTGCTGATTTCTTGGCTGTTTCTACTTCCATTTTTCCATCCAAAGGCGAAGCCCGCCGGATGCTAAAAGATGGAGGTGTTTTTATAAATAAGCAAAAGGTTGCCGAAGATACCTTAGTTGGACTCAACGATTTGCTTAACGACCGGTATATCCTGGCCCAAAAGGGCAAAAAGAACTATTTCTTAGTACGGTTGTTTAACTAGACTGTTGTATTTTTCTGTCCATTTAACAGGTTAAAAAGGCCTGTTAGTTAATTTTTTCGCAATGATTAGACGCTGGGTTTTCATAGGCTTAGGTTTTTTATGTGTGGCTTTGGGTATTATTGGCATTTTTCTGCCTTTAATGCCCACAACGGTTTTCTTGCTGCTTGCTGCATGGTTCTTTGCCCATAGCTCGCCCAATACCCGCGAATGGTTGCTTAATCATCCTATTTTGGGTAGGCCCATACACAATTACCTTAAATATAAAGGAATAACTCGCAAAGCACGCGTACAGGCCCTTACGATGCTTTGGATAACTTTAGCACTATCGGCCTATTTTTCATGGCATTATTGGTACCTATTGGTACTGCTGGCAATGGTAGGCATGGGTGTAAGCGCTTATTTATGCCTTCTGAAAACCATTACCGAGCCACCTACAAAGCCTTCCTAGCTACAATCTTTTTCTGGCTTAAACCAATCCTTTAAAAATGGTATGTTGCCAAAAATTCCGTTAAAAGTCTTATTGATGCGATAGGGCTGTAAAATTGCATAGTTGCCTAAGTATTCGAGCCCCAACATTGGCATCCCATTCATCATTTTCGCCGGGCGCTACTTCACATAGGTCAAACCCAATAATTTTGCGCCCTGATTCGGCCAAGCATTTGAGGAGGTATGTAGCTTGTTTGTAAGTCAGTCCACCCGGTACCGGTGTGCCCGTATTAGGGCAATTGTCGGGGGTTAGACCATCAATATCAAAACTAACATACACTTTGCGAGGCAAATGTGAAATAATCTCGGTACAGGTATCAGCCCATGTTTGGCCTTTAAACGCTTTTTGGCTTAGCAAAAAGTCGCTGAACATAATTACACGTTCGTCAAATTCGGCCAAATTCACCTCATCTTGGCACAGATCGCGAATCCCAACCTGAACAAGCTTATTTATGTGGTTTAGCTTTAATGTGTTGTTCATTATTGATGCATGCGAGTATGTAAAACCTTCATAAGCCTCCCGTAAATCGGCATGGGCATCAATATGCAAGATCCCAAAACCTTGATGTATTTCTGATAAGGCTTTCAGCAAACCCAAAGGTACGCTGTGTTCGCCTCCAATAACGCCAACAATAGCACCCTTTTCTAACCAGTTTTTCGCTGAATCGTAAACATAGGCGTTAACTTCTGTCGAGGCTTGGTTTATTCGTTCTGTTTTTTCTTGAATATCTGGATCTTCCTCAGGGCATCCCTGCGCCAATCGTTCCATGATTTCTTCGGCCTGCGTGCGCATGTTTTGGTTAAGCTCAACAATTGAAGGATCTTCTTCTAAAGTCGCAATCTTGTTTTCCCATGCACGCTCAAGGTTAAAGTCGAACAAGTCGAGCTGAATCGAAGCATCAATAATGGCTTTGGGCCCTTTAGCGGTACCTGCTCGGTATGAAGTGGTTACATCCCAAGGCACTTGTATCAAAAGTATTTTAGATTCATCGGCTGAGTAGGGCAGGCCTAAAAAATTTCCATTGGGTATTCCAATTCCGTTTGGATCGAAGTTGCTCATTTATTGATAGATAAATTATTGATAGAAGGATATTTTTGTGTTGCAAAATTAGCTCTTTGCCCAATTCTTTTTTGCAAAAACGTAAAGGTTTTCTAAGTTGATTATAAAAGGCTTAATTCACAATCACTTGTTAACGTTAAACCCAGGCGTATGATAATCGCTTGGCAAGTAATCATCAGGTATGGTGGTGTGGTTTCCATCGCGTGCTGCACGGTAGTGTGGCGACATAATTTCTACTTCACCTTCATTAAAGCAATCCTGAATATGGCTATGTAGCTCCGAATAGATGTTCGGTAACGAAGTGGGATTATTGGTATAAGCGTTTATCTGGTAGCTCACATAAAAATCATCGAGGCTTGTTTGCAATACGAAAGGTTTTGGGTTTTTTAAGATATCAGTAGTGCGCATGGCTGCCTCAACTAACAGCTTGTGAACCTTGCGCCAAGGTGCATCGTAACCAATGGTAACAGTTGTATGTACTATTAATCCAGAAGTGGCTGCCGAAGCGCTGTAGTTAATAGAAGAACTGTTCAATATAGTGGCATTAGGTACCGTAATCATTTCATTTTTTGTTGATTTTATGCGTGTTACCAACATTGTTTTTTCCACAACTTCACCCGTAAAATCTCCAATTTTAACCCTATCCCCATTTTGGAATGGGCGCATATAGGTTATCACAAACCCGGCAACCGCATTCGAAATAGCTGAACTTGAACCTAACGAAAACAAAACCCCAATAAATACCGAAACTCCTTTAAATATAACTGAATCAGAACCTGGTAAGTAAGGGAATATAACCACAAACATAAACGCATAGAGCAAAAACCGAATTATTCCAGCGGTTGGGAGCGCCCAGTCAGCATAAAAACCTTTAATGATGAGCTTATTATGATGAATTTCGTTGGCAATAAAACGGATTAGTTTCTGTAAATAATGAATTACTAGAACGATAAGTGCAATAATGACCAGGTTAGGCAAATAAGACAACACGGCTCCAATGAGTTGTTTTACGGGCTTTAGTGCCAAGTCTAAAAGTCTTTCTGCCAAGTCCTGGGTCCATGGGAAGAAGCTAAATACAACCGGGAACGCCAAATAAATAAGTAATAGAATGGTTATCATCCGCACGAATTTGAGCATCCATTTAATAAGTGCCAACTGCCGAGAAGCATTTATAAACTCATAGTCGCTGAAATTTAATCCTTTAAACCAATGTCCTTCTTTTGAAGCCAAAAATACCTCGGCTCTATGGTATAGCCTGAACACTAACCATATAAGCAAAATAAGCATTAATAGCACTAATACGCTGAATCCAAACCGTTTTAGCTGCATTCCCAAGCTGTGATCCTGTATATACTTGTTAATAGAAGCCTGCGTTTTAGTTAGAATTTGATTGCCAAGTTCGGTCCGTGATTTGCCTTCCCAGAGTGCATCCAAATCGGTTATGCTCAACAAGATTGTACTCTTATAATACAGATCAGAGCTAATTTCTGTATGAATCAAGCGTAAGGAGTCATGAATAAAAATGCCTGATTTTGCTATGTTGAGCACTTTAGTTGTGGTTTTTTCGGCGCGTTCCTTTGCTGATAGTTGACCTAAACGTATGTAAATCACATGCAAAGTATCAGAAATCAGTTTAATAGGCCAACCTTTTGATAACGTTCGCAACGAGTCGATGCGTTGTTTTACTTGCAGCATTCGCAACGAGTCTTTCTCCTTGGCTTTTTGTAGTTGTTGTACTAATGCTTGTTTCTGAGGCGATTCAAACTGTAGGAGCTTGATTTCGTTTTGTAGAATATTGATTTGCATCAACGCAGCCTTTTGCATCGAATCCATTTGCATTATAAGCCTCGAGGGTTCCACAACTGTATGGCTTACGGTATCAGTTTGTGATATTGCTGATATCGAATGTATTGGTGTGACGAAGATAAGCAACCAAACAAAAAGGTAAAAGATTCTCATAATGAGGGTGATAAGGGATTGACAGACTTAATTTTGTTCAAAGTTAATAAGTACGAACAAGCAAAAACCACTTTTGATTTATTTTGTTGTTAAATCTTGCCAATACTCGGGTATTAATAAGTGCTAAAATTTGCATCCAAATCTTTTCTTTTAGTAATTTTACACAACAACTCCAATTGGTATGATACGTAAACTAGTAACTTATCTTGATGATTTTTTATCGTTGATATACCCACGGCTATGCCATGCTTGCGGCCAAAGTCTGTATATGAACGAAGAGGTATTGTGTACCCGCTGTTTGTATCAACTGCCTCAAACGCATTCGCATATGGAAAAGGGAAATAGTGTTGAAAAAGTTTTTTGGGGAAGATTCCCAATTGCTTCAGCGTGTGCTCGTTATTATTTTCGGCGTGAAACCAAGGTACAACATCTTTTGCACCAGTTCAAGTATAAAAAATCACCAGAGATTGGCACTTACATTGGTCGGATTTATGGTGCCGAATTACGTAAATCACCCTTATTTAATTCTATTGATGTTATAATTCCAGTGCCTTTACATAAAACAAAACTGTTAAAACGCGGGTATAATCAGGCCGCTGTTTTTGCTCACGGACTAAGCCTCGGAATGCGCGTTCCGGTTGATGAGCAGTCGTTGGTTCGGGTGTATGCTTCTGAATCACAAACTCGTAAATCACGCATTCGACGTTGGGAAAACGTAAAGACTATTTTCGCCATCAACAACGCACCTCAGTTAGCGGGCAAGCATATATTATTGGTTGACGACGTAGTAACTACAGGCGCTACCATCGAAGGCTGTGCACGTAAGTTGCTCGAAATAAAAGATATAAAAATAAGTGTGGCAGCAATTGCCGTAGCTGGTAAGGCAATTTAGGGCAAATACAGGAATTTGGTGCTATACTCATTCGTTTTACCTAATACATTAATTAAATACAAGGCATTTGGCTCCATTTTATGATACTGTAAGTCAATTATCCCGTTTATGGGCACACGCCCTTTACCCCTCAGTTTACCCATCGAGTCATAAATTTGATAGCTGAGATGCTCCATGGGTTCTTGATGCTGAAGGTGCAATGCATTGCGAACAGGGTTGGGGTAAACATTTAGGATGTTTTTTGCTTTAACGGATTCAATACCAGCCGTTGGGCAGTTCCATGTTAAGCAATAGTTAGGCCAGTTGCTTGTGTTAATACTTAATTTTAATGTAAGGGCATCTCCTGTTGAGAGAAAGTTTTGAGGTAGCACATCGTTATTTACCAAGGCAAGCAAGGGCGCAAGAGTATCAGGTCCATCATAAATGGAGAATGTGCTTCCATGAAGCTCTAATTCCATGAAATCTAATTTAATAGGGCCACCAAGTTGTGGCCTTATCGTAAATACATGGCTAGCATCAAACGGCGAATCATATAAACGGCCACCAGGGTCAGCCAAGGAGTCAGTACAAGCCATTCCGGATGTGGTGCTGAATTTTTCTGCAATTAAGTCCCACAGTTCTGCATGCCCATCATCATACCCAAGAGCCCATATCCCAATCCCACGCAATCCTAAACCTAAAGCTACATCATACTTCAGCGAGAGGCTACTGTACGTATCCGTAAAACATTGGTTCCAACCATTGGCTTGATAGCCATAATACGGAGAGCGGCTGTTCAGATCAAATTTTGCCGTATTCCATGAATAAAAACCTTGTGCATTGTTTTTAATGGTGCTGTACATCAGGGCAACTCCATTTCCTAAGGTATTTGTTGGGGCTTGAGGCTGCCCAACGGGCCATGTTCTGCCGTAATAGGGCACACCCATTACAATTTTTTCGGGAGATACTTCTGAAATATAGTACTTTATGGTTCTTGAAACGGAGTAATTGTAACCTGATTCCAATGGGTATAAGCCCGAAACAGGGCCGGCCACGGCGCTTCCATTCCAATAATAGTCGTAGCACATTACCATGAAGAAGTCGATAAGGGGTGCTAATTGTTTTAGGTCGAAGGTATTGCTCCAGTTCACCGCAGGGCTTGCTATACTAAGGATGGTTTCGGGTTTTTGGCTTTTTATAGTTTCAGATAAACGGATTATAAATGCTGTAAATTTTTCTTTTTGCGACGAAGGAATGGCTTCAAAATCAATATTTATCCCTTGTAGTAAACCATCCTCAACAAGCTTGCTCAAGCGATTGATGAGCGTATCTTCGCTTGCCAAATTGCTCAAAAACTGCGAATGACTTCCAAATAAAGTTACACATAAATGAATATTCACTTGATGCTTACGAGCGCTATCAAGTACATCTGCGTACTCAAAACCATTCATTGTCAATGGTTTCCCATTTTCAGGATTGACCTCATACGAAAAGTAACAAATATCGGTAAGCTGGCTCCAATCATATCCGCCCCAACTGTCGTTCATCCAATACGGGTGATAGCCGAAAACCATTTTGTTGGGTTTTGTGCTTTTGTAAGCATGCATCATCCTTTTTGATTGATCTTGCTGTTTAATAGTATGGCTTTTGTAATAATTTGATTCTATTTGATGGATGGAAGGATGCTGTTGTGCGGAGCTTGTTTGGCTTAAAAAAGGCAAAACAAGGGCTAGCAGCCAGAATAGATGACGCTGGGAAGGCATTTTATAGGATTTGAAGGTAAATAGGGGTTGTTCAGCAATTACGCTGAGCCCCGGATAGTAAGGGTAGGTTTAAAAATACGTGTTTGATAACTAAAACCCGCGGCAGGATTGTTGAGCCTTTGTAGCAACAAACGAACGGCTTCGAGGCCCATGTCATAACCTTTTTGCTCGATGGTGGTTAAGGCTGGTTCAATAACGGTGGCATTGGGCCCATCGCCAAAACCAACCACGGCAATATCTTGTGGAATGCGAAAGCCGTGCTCTTTAAGTACCTGTATAACAGCAATGGCTGTGCTATCATTAACTGCAAATATGCCATCAATTTGAGGAGCAAGGTCTAAGATGTGATGCTTCATGGTTAACACCTCTTCACGGGTATCACATTTTAGGATTCTGTCTTCCCGCACGGGCAAGCCTGCATTTTCGTGTGCTTTTACAAAGCCCTCGCGGCGGTTTTTACCAATAAGCAGGTGTTGAGGGGCGGCCAGATGGATAATATTTTTGCAGCCTCTGTTTATCAAATGGCTGGTAGCCAATAAACCACCCTCAAAATCATCGGTTATTACCTGATCGGCACCAATGGATTCGGCTGCACGGTCAAAAAATACCAGCGGAATACCACTGTCGATGGCATCAATAAAATGATCAAATACTTGGGTACTCTTGCTTAAAGAAACCAAAATTCCATCAACCCGATGGTCAATTAAGGTTTGTAGGGCAATGGCTTCGCGATGTTGATTGTCGTTGCTTTGGCATATAATTATGTTATAGCCTTCTTTGTAAGCCAAATCTTCCATACCACTAATAACCGACGAAAAGAAATGGTGCACAATTTCAGGAATAATTAAGCCAATGGTATTGGTTTTTTGACGTCTTAGGCTCAGAGCTAATGCATTAGGCCGGTAATTGACCTGCTCGGCAAAGGCTTTGATAAGCTTTTTGGTTTCATCGCTAATATCAGGATGGTCTTTTAGCGCCCTTGAAACGGTTGAAACAGAAACACCTAGCTTTCGAGCTATGTCTTTAATAGTTAATTGATTCGATTTTAGCATCTTATAAAATCTAATGTCATTTGTTTGCAGCTGCATCGGCTCAATAAAGCCAATGAATAGGTACTACCAAGCAAAGATACGAACAATTTGTGCTATCACCTCGCCTTTGGTTTAACTCTTTGCCCTATTGTGCACTAATAAAATGCCTGCTCGTTGGATTCAAGGCAAAAAAAAATATCGCCACCGTTATAAAATAATATTATAAACTATGCTAATCTTTTAAAATAATATTACAAATTATTGAGTATGATTGTTCCCATTGTGATATGATGCAAACGATTGCGAAACCGATTTCACGAAAAATTAGTTGTGAAATGTTAAGAATCAGTTAAAAATATAGTGTTTGAATGGAAAAATTATTATAGATTTGGGTCGCCAAAAAGCGAAGGACAAAACCTTGCCTAAAAGCTTTGTGGCAGTATGCCTCCTCGTTCTTCAACCCGAAAAAGTTGGATAATAATTTATCGAAACTTGAACCTAACCCACTTTATATTGGATGCAGTTGCATCCTAAACGTAACAAACCAAATTTACTAATTGTTTAACCTTATCAAATTCAGTTTTATGAAGAAACATTTGACATTGCTTAAAGCCTTGTTTCTTTTCATTGCCTGTGCATTTGCCATTCAGGTACAAGCTCAGGATGTGAAAGTTGCGGGGAAAGTAACAGATGCTACGGATGGTAGTACGCTACCCGGTGTTTCCATTGCGGTGAAAGGCACCACAACGGGAACTGTTACCGACATTGACGGAAAGTACAGCTTAACTGCTAAATCGGGTACTACCCTGGTATTTTCATTTGTAGGCTATACTCCTCAAGAGATTATCCTCACTGGCCAACAGAACTTAAACATTGCCCTAAAGCCTAGCGTTACCGGCCTCAACGAAGTTGTGGTTATTGGTTACGGTCAGGTTAAAAAAGGTGATGCCACAGGTTCTGTGCAAGCTATTGGATCAAAAGACTTTAACCGTGGTGTGATCACATCTCCTTCCGACCTTTTGGTTGGTAAGGTGGCCGGTGTTCAAATCACTTCTAACAGCGGAGCCCCCGGATCTGGTGCAACCATCCGTATTCGTGGCGGATCTTCTTTGTCTGCTAGCAACGATCCTCTTTTTGTTATCGATGGTATTCCGGTTGATAACGGAGGTATTGACGGAACACGTAACCCCCTATCCACCATTAACCCTAACGACATTGAGTCGTTTACAGTACTAAAAGATGCATCAGCTACAGCCATTTACGGTTCAAGGGCTTCTAATGGTGTTATCATTATTACTACCAAAAAAGGTCAAGGTGGCTCAACAAAATCAGGCTTACCTTTCAATCTTGAGTATTCAGGATCAATGTCTTATTATTCAATTCCGAAAACATTAGACGTTCTTTCGGGTGATGAATTTAGGAGCGTTATCAATGAAAAGTATGCTGGAAAAGATAATGTACTAAGCCTTTTGGGCGAAGCCAACACCGATTGGCAAAAAGAAATCCTTAAGAGCTCAATTGGAATGGATCACTATGTTAGTGCCAATGGCGCCTACAAGACCATGCCTTATCGCTTATCACTCGGATACTCTGATCATAACGGTATCCTTAAGAATGATAACATGAAACGTACAAACTTAGGATTTGGCGTAAACCCAACCTTGTTTGATAAACATTTGAAGATTGACGTGAATGGAAAAGCTTCGTTTATGAAACAACGTTTTGGAAACGAAGGCGCTATTGGTGCTGCAGTACAATGCGACCCAACCCAACCTATTAATGATGAAGGAAATGCATACGGTGGTTACTGGGCTCGTTTGCAAGCAAATGGCGACCCTGTTACACAAGCTACCGCCAACCCTGTGGCCTTAGTTGATTTGGTTGATGACCGTTCTGACGTTAAACGTTACATGGCCAATGCCCAATTCGATTATAAATTCCACTTTTTACCCGAATTGCGTGCCAACTTGAACCTTGGTTATGATTATTCAACCTCAGCCGGCTCCGTTTATACCCCTTACTTTGCTGCTTTCTCATTCGATAAAGTGAACGGTGGAGGTAGCATCCGCGATTACGATCAAGAAAAGAAAAACGAAATCCTCGATTTCACCCTAAATTATGTTAAAGATGTTGCTTCTCTTAAGAGCAAGTTTGACTTGATGGGGGGTTATTCATGGCAACGTTTCTGGACCAAGAGCTCTTCACACAGCTTTAACGATACAACAAGTGCTACAATGATTAATAAAGTAACCAATCCAGCAAGTCTGTATGAAGGCGAAAACTATTTGGTTTCTTTCTTTGGTCGTTTTAACTATACCCTGATGGATCGTTATTTATTGACCTTTACACTTAGGGATGACGGTTCTTCACGTTTCTCAAGTGATAATCGTTGGGGCTTATTCCCAGCTGCTGCTTTTGCCTGGAAAATTATTGATGAGCCTTGGATGAAATCATCAACAGCTTTCTCACAACTTAAATTACGTTTAGGATACGGCCTTACAGGACAACAGAATATCGGAGGCTTGTTCCCCTATCTGCCAATTTATGTTTATAGCAATGAATATGCTGCATACCAATTCGGTAACGAATTTGTTATAACTGCTCGCCCATCGGGTTACGACGCTAACATTAAATGGGAAGAAACTACAACCCTAAACGCTGGCTTGGAATTTGGCTTTGCTAAGGATCGTATTTTTGGTAGCTTCGAGGTTTACAAACGTAAAACCAAGGACTTGATTAACTGGATTCCTGTACCTGCAGGTACTAATCTAACCAATTATATTACTACCAACGTAGGTGATTTAGAAAACACAGGTTTTGAAGTGGCAATAACAGGTCGCCCAGTTGTTAAAGAAAATATGTTCTGGGAACTTTCTCTTAACGCTTCATACAACGAAAATAAGATTACAAAGCTAACTGCTACCGACGACACAACCTACTTGGGTGTATTAACAGGTGGTATCTCTGGTGGCAGAGGCAACACTATTCAAATCCACAGCGTTGGATATCCTGCCAATTCTTTCTTTGTGTATGAGCAAGTTTACGATGCCAACGGAAAACCAATCGAAGGAATGTATGTTGACCGCAACGATGACGGACAAATTACCGATGCTGACAGGTACCATTACAAGAACGCAGCCGCCAAAGTTACTTTTGGTATTGCTTCAAGGTTCAACTACAAAAATTGGGATTTTGCATTTTCAGGCCGTGCCAATTTTGGCAACTATGTGTATGACAACATGAAGTCGAACAATGCAGTTTATGAGCGTTTGTATCGTCCCGAAGGTCCTTACCTGGCTAATATCTTAACCGAAGTTGAAGAGACAGGGTTTGTGGTTCCTCAATACTTAAGCGACTATTACATTAAAGATGCAAGTTTCTTTAAAATGGATAATATTACCTTGGCCTATACTTTCAAGAAGTTCTTCAGGGATAAGGTTGCTTTAAAGCTCTCAGCTACTGTTAATAATGCCTTCACTATTACCGATTATACAGGTTTAGATCCTGAAATTGGAAATGGTATTGATAACAATATGTATCCACGTACACGCGCATTTGTGTTTGGTCTAAATCTTCAGTTTTAATTAACCTAAAACAATTGTATTGCTATGAAAAAACTTTTTAATATAAGCCTTTTAGCTTTAGCACTCATTTTTATTGTTACAGCATGTACTAAGGATTTGGATGTTGTTCCATTAGATCCAGATGAAGTTACATCTGAAAATATCTACAAAGATCCTGCGGCCTATAAGCAAGTGCTTGCAAAGCTTTATGCTGGTTTGTCAGTTTCCGGCCAAGAAGGTCCTTCTGGCCAACCCGATATCAGTGGTATTGATGAAGGCTTCGGACAATACCTCCGTGGCTTTTGGTACCATCAAGAACTAACTACCGATGAGGCAGTTATTGGTTGGAACGACCAAACCATCAAAGATTACCATTATCAAACTTGGGGATCAAGCGATGTGTTTATTTCTGCCTTTTATTACCGTATTTTCTATCAAATTGCACTTTGCAACGAGTACATACGCGAAACTACCGACGAAAAATTGGCTGAACGTGGTGTAAGCGATGCCCTTAAAGCTGAGGTTGCAAATTACAGGGCAGAGGCTCGTTTCTTGCGTGCTTTAAGCTATTATCATGCACTCGACCTGTTTGCCAACGTACCATTTGTTACTGAAAAAGACAAAGTTGGTGCATTCTTTCCAATGCAAACTAACCGCACTGATTTGTTTGCTTACATCGAATCAGAGCTTAAAGCCATTGAATCGAACATTGTTGCCGCAAGGCAAAATGACTATGGACGTGCTGATAGGGCTGCTGTTCAAACCTTACTTGCAAAGCTTTATTTGAATGCTCAAGTTTATACCGGAACAGGCAAATACAACGAATGTGTTGATTATTGCTCACGCGTAATTAGTTCAGGTTATTCGCTAGAGCCTACTTACAACCACTTATTCTTGGCTGATAACAATTTATGCTCCAACGAGATGATTTTCCCGGTAACTTTTGACGGGATGCATACACGTACTTGGGGCGGAACAACTTTCTTGGTACATGCTGCCATTGGCGGAAGCATGGTTCCTGCCGAATTTGGTGTTGATGGCGGCTGGGGCGGTTTACGTACCACCAGTGCATTCGTTAATAAGTTTGAGGATATCACTGGCGCCACCGATAAACGTGCACAATTCTATACCGATGGTCAAAACCTTGAGATTGTTGATATGGCCAACTTTACCGATGGCTATGCCATAAAGAAGTTCCGTAATGTAAATCGCAGTGGAAATATCGGCAGCAATGCCACCTTCCCTGATACCGATTTCCCTATGTTCCGTTTGGCTGATGTTTACTTAATGTATGCCGAAGCTACCTTACGCGGTGGTAATGGCAATGCTGGCGATGCGCTAAATTACGTGAACCTTATTCGTGCTCGTGCTTATGGTAATGCTTCGGGAAATATTACTTCAGGTGAATTAACCGAAGATTTCATCCTCGATGAACGTGCCCGTGAACTATACTGGGAAGGCCATCGTAGAACTGACTTAATACGCTTTGGTAAATTTACAGGTGGCAGTTATTTGTGGCCTTGGAAAGGTAAAGTTGCTGGTGGTGCTTCTACCTCCGACATTTACAATATTTTCCCTATTCCATCAGCCGATGTTAATGCCAATCCAAATCTTAAACAAAACACTGGTTACTAATCTTTAATTCGTTGAAAAATATGAAAAAGCTTCTTTTTATCTTAACAGCCATTATTGGGGTAACCTTCTTGGTTTCATGCTCAAGCGAAGAAAAAGATCCAGTTTTGGACATGTCGCTTACCACAAAACCAGTAATTACCTCTCCTGCCAATGGCCTGGTAGTTGTTCTTCTGCAAGATTCTGCTGAAACCATGTTCCCTAGCTTTAAATGGAATCCCGCAGAATACAACCTGAAAAACCTCGAGAACACCAAATATATCCTGCAATTGGATATGGAAGGCAACAATTTCGCAAGCCCTATCGACTTGGTTTCTTCTACTGAGGCTATGTTTGAGCTTACTGATTCTGCTATGAATGTTAAATTGATCGCTTTCGGCATCAATCCTGATACAGCAAAAAATGTTCAATTGCGTGTTCATGCTTTCATTAACGATGCTTCTGGATATACCGACGTGTATTCTGAAGCCGTTACCATTACTGTTACAACGTATAAAGAAAGTGGCGGAACTGTTGAGTATCCAAAACTTTATGTACCCGGTGCATATCAAGGTTGGAACCCAGGTGGAGCGCCCATGATTTATGATTTTGACAATGACGGCGTTTATAACGGTTATTTCATGATTGCAAGCGATGCTACCGACTTTAACTTTAAGTTTACATCTGCACCTAATTGGGATGGAACAAATTATGGCGCAGGAGTTGGCGAAGGCATTTTAAGCACTGACAATAATGCTGGTAACCTTTCTGTACCTGGACCCGGAACATACAAAGTGAGCGTTGACATCAATAATCTAACCTGGACTTATGAAGTTGAGAGTTGGGGCGTTATAGGTGAATGGCTCAGTTGGTCAAGCGATATTGACATGGTGTATGATTTTGATAATCATTATTTCTCTGCCACTGTTGCTGACATTCCAGCTGCCGATAACCAAAGGTTTAAATTTAGAGCCAACGATGCTTGGGATATTAACCTTGGCGCAAAAGATCCAGATGATGGATTCTTAGTACCCGGTGGTAAGGATATACCCATTCCTGCGGGAGGCACCATTACTTTCATCTTGAAGTTTGATACTCCTGAACCAGGTTATCAATTCATTTCAAAGAAGTAAATTGATTTTGCAAAATAAAAGCCTCCTTGATTTTCAGGGAGGCTTTTTTATTGTGGCAAGGCAATGATTTAGCGCATATTATAGTTGGCGATAGATCTTTCGTTGCTTCGGAATATAATTGAAGACAATTCGCATAAGCTATTTTTTCTCTATCACGGCTTCAATTTTTTTCGCTGGGCGGTAGCGTTTCATTTTGCCATCTTGTTGTCTTTCTTTCAGTAAATAAGTTTCATGACTGTGTTCATAGCGCGATACCTTTTGCAATTTCCCATTCTCGTAAAACTTCCAAATGCCATGGTAATAATAAGCAATTGAATCGGTGGTATAAACAATCCTCGAATATCCTTTTTGAATCGGTTTGCCATCGGAATCGCTAAAGGTAACTTTAATCCGGTTTTTGCCATATTTAAATCGTACGCTAGGTTTCCCATTTGGATGGTAATATGTACAGGTTCCAACCTCCCTGTCGTTGGCATAATAGCCATCGTACATTTTTATTTTTAGTGTATCGTTCCAATACGATACCCAATGGCCCGTGCGTTTACCGTCTGTATCTGTCAGATTTACTGGTGCTTTCTTTACCAAACTACAACCCGTTAAAACTGCTACTACAACTGTTAGTAGAATTGTATTCTTCATTGGTTCTGTATTAGTTGGTATTTGTTATGTCAAGCCTTTAATATCATGGTTAAAACAATGCCCGGCATACCACACAGCAATACACCAGGCATATTAGGAAGTTAAAGCAATTTTACTTTTTTGGCCCTTTAGCCTCTTTATCGAGTTTAAACTTAACGGGAATGTTAAATTGCACCTTTACGGCTTCCCCACGCTGTGTTCCAGGATTCCAATTCGGCATGGATTTAACCGCGTTCAATGCACTTTCGTCGCACGACAAGTCAAAACCCCTTAGCACTTTTACATCTGAAACTTTTCCAGTTTCTTC
>CAZKHA010000059.1:0-19111 GCA_964552325.1 uncultured Bacteroidales bacterium | reverse complement strand
TGGAATGAGCTATTACCAATTGTTCTTCAGGGAAGAAGCCTAAGAGATGTGGGGATGTGGGGATGTGGAGATGTGGGAATGTGGAGATGTGGGGATGTGGAGATGTGGAGATGTGGGGATGTGGAGATGTGGGGATGTGGAGATGTGGGGATGTGGAGATGTGGGGATAACCTGCCCTTCGGTGGTTGAGCCTGTTCGAAACCCCGAAGAGGGCTTATGTAAATGCGTTGATGGGTTAATGCACTAATGTACTGATTTACTGATGATTTTGTGTACTGATGCTAGCATGTAGCGCCAGTTCAAATTATTCGGGATGTAAATTGCCTAAAGGAACCCACCCAAAAGAGTTTCAACCCATTCTACGCGTTAACCCGTCTGTAAATCATGCAACCGGGCGTAAAAGAAATAGGCTGCCGGATTGCTCAGGCAGCCTTCTCATTTTTATTTCACTTATCAAAGTGAGTCGGTGGCAATAGCCCCGTAATATCGTTCCGTATTTCACCGGAATGTGCCTTAAAAAGACTCATATGTGATATTGGTATCAAAGATACGAAACCTATCAAAAAAGTCAAGAGGTTTTGACGCTTTTTTTGTTAATAAACGCAACACACATATCACCAGATCTTTACAGCCATATACAACAATCGCCCCTTAATTGGGGCGATTGCAAAGTAAGGTATGGATAGCTTACTAGGGGAATTTAATGCCTGGATACGAAGTTACCTCAGCCTTGGGTACACTGGCACCATAGTGAGCATTAATAGCATCAATAAAGTAATTGGCCACTATAGCAGCACCTTGAGCGTTCATATGTACGCCATCGAGCGAGAACAGACCACCTGTAACAAATTTAGTATTCAACTTTAATCCGTCGTACACCAAACCAGTTTTTGCCATAATGAGTTTTTCGGCAACATCAACAAAGGCAAGACCTTTAGCCGTAGCTAGATCTTTAACTATCGTATTGATTGCAGCCGTGGTGGCTTTAATCTTACCAACTTCTTCCTCATCTAAAATATAGTTTTGAGGGATACCATAAGGTTTTGAATTGGTTACATCAAACGAACCCATTCCTAAACACTTAATAGCATCCTGAGGAACCGATAGTAAAACCAATTCGCCGGCCTTAAGCTGTCTAACTTTCAAATAATCAGGCAATGGATAAGGAAAATCGCGATCTTCTACCACAAAAGCATTGTACCCAGCCTTAAAATGAATATCATAGGTAAAACCTGTAATTCCCATTCCTTGGATGGCCAATTCAACTTGACGGTAAGCTCCATCTAATAAAGCAGCCTGTTCCGCAGTTAAATACAATCCATTGTAAGGAACTGTATTAAAATATGGTATTGAAGTAATATCGGGCACATTGGCAACAGCGCCTTTAGCTCCTGCTGAAGTCAGGGAGGTAAAAAGAGTATTGTAAGCAAATGTTAAAGTAGCATTATCGGTACAAACTTCGCCAGCAAGGTTGTTTTCACCACCAGCAAGTGCATAGCCTAAAACGTCGTTATTTCCAATCCATAAGGTAAAGAATGTAGGAGCTTGTGCCATGGCATCGGCTAACACACTGGTACCGGCTGCAGAGGCAAAGCGCACAAAGTAAGGGTTGGCTGTAGGAGGAAGTGTTACCAAATTAGCAGGATTGCCATAACCGGGATAAATTAAATGAGCAGCCTTGGCTCCGGGTACACCAAAATTATTTACAGCATAACCAACTGGAGCTAAACCAGCTGGAAAACCAGTTGGAGTGCCTGAATCAAGAACTGGTGATAATGATGTAACATTCTTACAATCCACAGAATAGCCCAGCACACGTTTTCCTGCAAATAATCCTGCTTCATTAGTTACCACAGGTTGCACAAAAGCACCTCCACCAACCTTGGCAAATCGGTCGGCCAATATGGCGGGATATGAATTAGCCTGAGCTGAAGTATATAGGGCACCATCAGCATAACCTGCTGTTAGCGAATTTCCTAAAGCTACATATTTGCTAAAGTCTGCACTTCCTGCTGAATATGCAGGTTCGTCAATTTTAGGTTCGCAAGCAACTATCAAAAACAGTGCTGCAACCAAGTATAATAATTTCATTTTCATAGCATTCAATGTATTAGATTAAAAACTGTATGTTATGCCAAACCCTGGGATAGCCGTGTTCGATTTATAAGTCCCTTCAAAATTATCGGGAGTGTATTTCTTATCCGATTCTTGTCCCATTAAATGTAAGTATGATAGGTCAATTGATAGGTTTGAAATAGGTTTGAATGACAGACCAAACGAGAAAGCAGTTGTATTTAGGCTAACTGTTTCAGGGCTAAAATAATCGCTGTTTACGGGTGAGGTATCATAATAAGCACCTGTACGCACTTGTAATGAAGGGCTTACGGTGTATTCAATTCCAATACGTGGAATAAAAGAATCTTCATAAAGCCTAGGGCTATTGCTATTAAGCACTTCGCCCTTTTCTTCAAAAGTAAAGCTGAGCGAATCGTAGGTGCTCCACATTACCCAATCGAGCTCAACGGCCACCAATAGCTTTTCGTTTACTTGATAGGCTATTCCAAAATCAGCATTGGCTGGCATTGGAAGCATGGCACCAAACTTATTGGCAGCTGGAAGTTGAGTTGACAATGATTGAGGAATTACGAATGTAGCATCACCTCCCTCGAGTTTTACCTCAACTTTTGAACGATAATTCAAGCCAATAGATAACTTATCAGTGGGTTTAGCCAAAACACCGACATTAAAACCAAAAGAATTCGTTTTTCCGGTAAGGTTTACGTATGAATTATCATTGTAAGGCAATGCTTTTTGCAATGTAACATCACCCATAACATAAACCAAACCAGCACCAATACCTATGCGTTCGCACACTTGGTAACTAACGGTAGGTTGAAAATAATAGGCTTTTAGCCCGATGTTTTGAATAAGGTAACGACCCTTCCAATTATCATCCCAAACAGCCTTGCTACCGTATGGGGTATAAACCCCTAAACCCAACGTTAATTTGTCGGTAATTTTACCAGCTCCATAAACAAAAAACGGAGGGCTAATAGGATTATCGGTTTTTGCAGTGTAGTCAGATCCAATTGACCTGTAAGTAATTTTTGACATGATGGCATTCACTCCTGCAGTGAATTCCAATTTGCTTTTTGTAAACCCAAGGGCACCCGGGTTGTAAAAAATGCTGCTGGCACCAGCGCTTAATGGTGTACCCACCAAGCCCATACCAGTCTGACGTGCGCCTTGAAGCCTGACCTGGTAACCTCCTGCCAAGGCAGAATGCACAACAGATGCTACCAAAAGCATGGTAATGAACGTTTTCCGCATAAGGATCAGATTTTAGTTAATATTTCACCACAAAGGAATGAAAAAAAAACACACAATCCGACTTATTTATATATGTAGGGCAATTAAATTTTTCGACTTTTATAGTCAAAAGTTCTAAAATTTATCACAAAAAACTGCTATGCCATTTTGTTGTCAATCTCAAAATTAGTCCTTAACCTTGGTCCAATAAGTGGATCGTCCCAGCATCGAAACCCCAACAAAACCACGAATCTTGATTTTTTCGGCAGCTTCAAATCGCATATAACATGAATACGTCTTGCCGCTTTTGGGGTCATAAATACTGCCACCTGCCCATTCATCTTTGCCATTAAACTTGAAAGCCTTAAGAATTTCAAGGTTCAATATTGGTCGGCTTTTCAAATTATTCTCTGGGTTATGCTTATCTAGCTTTGGCTTGTTGGTTTCGGTATCGATAGGATCTTTCAACCAAATAATTTTCCCGTAATAACGGCCGCCGGCCATAAAAATCTCAACTTTGGCATCTTTATCTTCATTTAGCCAAATACCAACAATATCATCTGCTTTCTTGCTCTGAGCAAACAAATTAGCAGATCCAAGTAATGTTACAAACATTACAAAAACAACAAATGCCCGGTTCTTCATATGTGCAATTTAATTAAATGTTTCAATGCAAAAGTAAGATTTTCACGGAACAAAAACAGTAAGCCTGAAAAATTATTAACTTGCACAACGTTTATCAAAACACAAAGTATTGAATAACAGCATTAAAAATAGAATGAAACAGTACTTTAGTTTCACACGGCGCGAGCAACGCGGGCTGGCTGTGCTTTTGATACTGCTGGCTTTGCTTGTGGCTGCCACTTCAATAAATCCGTTTAGCTCACAAAATCTCCAACAGCCACCTCCATCCTTCGCTGCCGAAGTTGATTCCTTTCTAGCTACCCCTCCTTCATCAAACCCAACATACACCAAACCCTCCACTTCCGCCATAGCACACAATCCAATTAGTGCCGTTAAACTGGCTAATTTCGACCCAAACACCCTAAGCCCGGAAGAGTTAGAGAGTCTTGGTCTCTCTAAATACGTGGTTAAAGCCATTGTAAATTACCGTAAAGCTGGCGGAAGATTTTACAAAAAGGAAGATCTAAAGAAAATCTATTCACTCAAGCCGGCGGATTACAGCAGATTAGAACCTTACATCAGCATCACACAAACCCAAAAAACCCGTAAGGACACCATTTACCCACCCAAATTTACAAAACCTGGCAACCTTGTAATTGAATTGAACTCCGCAGATTCAGCCAGTTTGACACAACTCCAAGGTATCGGGCCAAGCTTTGCCTCGCGGATTATAAAATTCAGGAATAAACTTGGAGGCTTTTACCAAAAGCAGCAACTACTGGAGGTGTATGGCTTTGATGCTGAAAGATTGAATAAGATTGAAAACCAGCTTATAATTGACTCAACAAAAATCAACAAGATTGACCTTAATCAAGTTACGTTCAAAAACTTGCTAAAGCACCCTTATTTTGAATTCCATATGGTGAAAGCCATCGTAACCTACCGTCAGCTACAAGGTGGTTTTAAAAACATTGATGATTTATTGGCTATCGAATTGATGTACAGCGAACTCTACCAAAAAATCAGACCCTACGTAAGCATAGGATCCTATTCACCCCAAACCGATGCACGCAAATGAGATTGATTTTAACCACAAAACCATATATGTTCAGATTTGATTCAACAAGGATGCTTACTTCATTTCTGCAATCAAAAACTTGGCAAAAGCAGCTTGTACCTTCACTCCTGCAACTACTAATTATCAACATGTTAATAGGGTTTTCAAACCAGCATTCGCAAGCCCAAACCGACTCGCTAACCTACTACAAAATTGAAAACCAACTCGATAGCTGCTTCAATCTTCAAAGTACCGATCGGGATGCAGCCCTACGAATGGCAAAGAAAGCAAGTTTACTCGCAAAAGAAATCCAATCGTGGCATCAACTGGCAGTAGCTCTTGAATGCCAAGGCATTATAAACTTCTATTTGGGCACTTTTGACACAGCCAATACCTATTTGAACCAGGCAAAACGGTATTACCTGAAGTCGAAATCGTTTAAAGGCCTTGCAAGCATCTACAACAACCTAGGTTTACTTGAACAAGGAAAAGGCAACTTTCCCAAAGCCAAGGCTTTATTCAAGCAAGCCATGAAAGCTGATTTGCATGCAAACGATCTAATTGGCAAAAGCTATACAATTAATAACTTAGGAACAGTATATTATCATCAAGGAATAGGAGACACGGCTCTACTGTATTTTAAGCAGGCAAGGCAAATTGCTATAGAAGTAAATGATACGGCTGGGATTATAAACTATCACAGCAACGTAGGCCTGTTGTTAAAAGACCAGAAAAATTTTAAAGAAGCCTTACTTCATTTTACCAAAGCCGAATCCTTATGCCAAGCCCTTGGCGACAAATCGGGCGAACTTATCTGCCAATTCAACATAGGTGATCTTTACTTTGAACAAAGCGATTTTACAGCGGCTAAAGCCATCTATACAAACTGTTTACAAGAATTAGAACTCTTAAATGATGCTGAACTACGTACCCATTGCCTACTAGCCATAGGCAGTATTTTGCAAAAAGAATCAAAACTAAAAGAATCGAACGATTGGTACCAAAAAGCCCTCAAAGAAACCGAACAGTACAAAAACAATCAATTGATATGCAACATACTCACAAAAATGGGCATCAACTTTGCACTTGATTCAGATTTTAGAAAAGCCTTAAGTTATTATAGGTTAAGCCTGCAAATAGCCCAACGCAACGGATTGCTGCTCGAAATAAGCGAGAACTACAAGCAAATGGCCATTGCTGCAGCCAAATCCCTATCGAACGACTCTGCCAGTTTTTACATCGAAAAGTATGCTGCCAGCAGGTATTACAGCAACTCAAGTATAACCTTTGAGCCCATTGAGAGTCAGTCACGCAATCCAAACACCCCACCCAACGGATTAAACCACTTTTCGAATCTGAACCTTGCTCTTAAGTTTATCCTCATCTTAGCCTTATTGTTTACAGGCCTAGCTATAGCCCCAGTTTTGATTAGACGGCTGGCTAAAAAAAAAGATGAATCAACTGCAAATTCACACAATAATGGGCAGTAATAAAAAGTTTGTTACTTTTGTAAGCCTTAAACATTCCAAACCATGAAGTTTCTCAAACCAATCATCCCCATGCTGCTTGTTGCAGCACTTGTTGTTTTCCTGTTTTCATGCACACAAGACGATGTGCAGCGCCCGGTTAGCCAATACCAGGTTAAATACCAAATTACAAGCAAATTAGCTAGCAAAAGCGATTTCTACATCACGTATTTCAACCCAAAATACTCCAACCTTGTTTCAGAGTATTTTGACACGATTAAAGAATGGACATTTCAATTCAAGGGCAACACCTTCGATCATTTATACCTTGAAGCTTATACAGTGAAAGATAGCGCACTTTTTGATGTAAAGATCTTTGTAAATAATGAATTAGTAAGTTTTACCACAGATAGTTGCCCGGGGCCAGCCGTATGCGACACAAACCGTGCTTCGGTAAACTTCACCTTACAATAAATTAATGTAATTAACTTTAGCATAAACCTCTGCCTTACTAGCCAGAGGTTTTTTTATACATATGAGCCGACTAACCAATGTTTTCAAGAAATTCCCAAAAACTTTTTGGGTAGCCAACACCATGGAGCTCTTTGAGCGCTGGGCATGGTATGGTTTTTACATGATATTAGCCTTATACCTTACAGGCTCAACCGATTCGGGCGCACTTGGCTTTACCCAAGCCCAAAAAGGGAACTTAATGGGGCCTGTAACGTTTTTGCTCTATCTATTGCCAATTATAACAGGCGCCATTGCCGACCGATTCGGCTACAAACGTGTACTAATCATTGCTTACATCATCCTTTCATCGGGATATTTCTTGTTGGGCCAAATGAACTCGTACGCTGGGTTTTACATCGTATTTATTTACTTAGCTATAGGTGCGGCCTTGTTCAAGCCAATCATTACAGCCACCATTTCGCGCACAACCGATGACGAAACATCCTCTATTGGCTTTGGCATCTTTTACATGATCGTAAACATAGGCGCATTCATAGGGCCAGTTTTCGCCTCTAAATTCCGAGCCATCGACTGGCAATATGTGTTTTATATGTCGTCAGCAATTATTTGCATCAACTTTATTTTAGTTTTAGCCTTCTTTAAGGAACCACCCAGATCGGACAGCAACCTTGATTTTGTGGCTTCCATAAAAAAAATCGGCAAAAACATTGTTACCGTACTTGCTGATTATAGGCTAGTTGTTTTCCTACTGATTATCGTAGGATTTTGGTCGATGTACCTACAACTATTTTATACCTTGCCGGTATTTATTGAGCAATGGATGGACACATCCACCATTTACAACGCCCTAAACAATTTGTCACCTACGCTAGCGCAGGCCATTGGCACACCCGAACACACCATTGCCCCCGAAATGCTAACCAATATCGACGCTTTATACATCGTAATTTTTCAACTAGCTGTATCAACAGTTGTTATGCGATTTAAGCCATTGCGTGCGATGACTGCCGGAATTTTAATTGCCGCCATTGGTGTAGGGCTCATGTTTGCCTTCAGCAACCCTTTCTACCTATTTGCCAGCATCCTGATTTTTGGCATTGGCGAAATGTCAACCTCACCCAAAACACAGGAATACATAGGCAAAATAGCACCGCCTGACAAAGTGGCATTGTACATGGGTTATTCGTATTTGCCATTGGCTGGCGGGCATTTCTTAGCTGGGTTTTTATCCGGAAGTGTTTATTCAGGCATAGCAGATAAAGCAACCTTATTACGTACCGAGTTAATAGCAAGGGGGATAGCCGTTCCTGAAATTAGCAAAACGTACACCTTAAACGACTTCTACACCCAATCAGCAAGCTTATTGCAGATGGATCAAAAAGCCCTTACCACTTTCTTATGGCATCAGTATCACCCTTATACTATTTGGATGCTTTATGCGGGTATCGGAATTGGCACGTTCATTGCCTTGCTGCTTTACGACCGTCTGCTTATGCGGCGTAAATAAACCATGAATAACGAGAAAACCCGTTTTTACTTCAGTTTTGTACCGCCTTTGGCGTTGGTATTGCTAATGGCCACGCTTAAAACTGTTGAACATTTTACGGGAATCTCGTTGGGCTTCTTAGGCATCTACCCAATGCATACCAAGGGCTTGCTCGGGATACTTACAGCACCATTGGTTCACGAAAACTTCGACCATTTGTTTTCGAACATCATCCCATTGTTTTTTATGGGTGGCTTGCTATTCTATTTTTATCGCCCAATTGCTTGGAAAACACTTATTCTTATTTGGATATTTGGCGGGCTTTTAGTTTGGCTTGGCGGAAGGGAAAGCTGGCATATAGGTGCAAGTGGGGTAGTATATGGCTTGGCAACATTTCATTTATTAGGCGGCGTTTTACGCAAAGAACCAAAAATGATGGCCATAAGCTTGTTGGTTATATTTTTGTATGGGGGTATGATTTGGGGTGTTTTCCCTGACTTCTTCCCCGGCAAAAACATTAGTTGGGAAGCCCACCTTGGCGGCTTGTTAACGGGTGTTATCACAGCTATTTACTATCGCAACCAAGGGCCTCAAAAAACCGTTTATTCGTGGCAAGAAGACGACAACCTCTCAAGCGAATTTGCGTGGCCTCCCGAATTGCTCGAGAAACAACAACATAAAGAATCAGAAGCCGACAAGGCCCACAAAATGATGATTAAATACATCTACAGAAAACGTGACCAAGAGGCTGATGAACCTCCAATTTGATACCAATACAAGCACAAACGAACAACTAGCCTGAAAACAAATCTCATTTTTTTTGAACTTTCAACTTCACATAAACGTTGGCCTTCCATTGATTCTATTCCGTTAACATAAATGGCTATTCCAGCCAAAAAACTACAGCTGGCCAAATGTAACCCACTTTTGAAGGGCCTTTTGCGAGCATTCACGAATTCCTCAGGCTAATTGAGGAAGATTTAGGCTAATAAACACTGTTTTTTTGAGGTTCCGCAAACGATTGAACAAAAAAAGTTGTTTCTTTGTGGCACAACCCCAAACCCTATACCGATGAAAAAAATCTTATTCTTTTTTGTGCTTGCTATTGCACTTACATCCTGTTTTAAAAAAGACAGTTACACCATTAAAGGTCATATAGAAGGCATGCCAGAAGGCTATGTTTATTTGCAAGTTTATGGCGATGATGGCCTCGTGACGCTTGACTCTGTTATGGCAAAAGACAATCAGTTTGAATTTACTGGAAAGCGCGAATCACCCGAAATGGTTTACATTACCTTTAACGGTTTAGAAGAATCGTTTAGCCTGTTCCTTGAAAACTCAACGATTGAAATTTCAGGTAAAATTGACAGCCTTCGCAATGTTAAAATAACTGGATCGAGCCTTCAAGATTTGATGAACAACTTTAACACAGGCATGGAAATTTACCAAACCCGTCAAAACGAACTTTATCAGCAATACCAAGAAGCACAAGCTAAAAATGATACCGTTGCCATGAAAAACATGGATGCAACCTGGGAAGCTATAGACAAGGAACAAAATGAATACACCCGCAAGTTTATTGCCGATAACAACAAAACGGATGTAGCCCCTTACCTGGTTCTCCGCAGGTTGGTATATGACATTACGCTTAAGGAACTCGATTCGATATGTGCAACCTTTGGCGCTGACCTCGAAAAATCAGTGTATGTTAAAAAGCTAAAGGACCGAATCGAAATCCTTAAAAAAGTTGAACCTGGACAACCCGCTCCTGAAATAACACTCAACGACACCCTCGGCAACCCAATCAGTTTAAGCTCTTTAAAAGGCAAATATGTATTAATTGATTTTTGGGCTTCATGGTGTGGGCCGTGCAGAGCCGAATCACCTAACTTAGTTAAGGACTATGCAGAATTTAAAGACAAAGGTCTTGAAATATACGGCGTTTCGCTCGATAAAGACAAAACCAAATGGGTACAAGCCATTCAAACTGATAAACTTACATGGATACATGTTTCCGACCTGAAAGGCTGGCTTTGTGCACCTGCCAAAGTTTATGGTGTAAACTCTATCCCCCATTCGGTTCTTATTGACAAAGAAGGTATTATCATCGACAAAAACCTACGCGGAGAAGCCCTAACATTAAAACTTCGTGAAATTATCAAGTAATACCAATCTATTTTGGACTAGCCAATCTTTCAAGATGACCTAATTTTCTGGCAATAGTACCTTGCCCCTAAAAACTTAAAACCGCCCAATAGGCGGTTTTTTTATGCTTTGCAACCAAATATTTGGCAGTTTAAGCGCAAATCTGATACCTTTGCAATTTATAATTATTCTAAATTAATGAAGTCGTTACAAGATCTTTTACAGGGTGAAACGGGGACAATAACCAAGGTTAAAGGCCGGGGTGCATTCCGTAAAAGGATAATGGAAATGGGATTTGTGGCTGGCAAACAAGTTACGGCAATAAAAAAAGCCCCATTACAGGATCCTGTTGAATATTCGTTGATGGGATATAACGTATCCTTGCGCAACAGCGAAGCTTCATTGATAGAAATTTCTTGCAGCGACGATCCCGAACAAAGCTTAAACTACGGATACTCAGGCGTATTTGTTGAAGAATCGGCAAACAACCAAGCGCCACGAAAAGAAAGGGTAATTAACGTAGCCTTAGTTGGCAATCCGAATGCAGGCAAAACAACTTTATTTAACTCAGCCTCAGGCTCACGCGAACGGGTTGGTAATTATGGTGGTGTTACGGTTGATGCTAAAGAAGTGGACTTTAAACATCAAAACTACCACATAAGGCTTACCGATTTGCCTGGCACTTATTCTATTACCTCCTACACTCCCGAAGAAATTTTCGTGCGTTCACACATTTTCGACCGCTTACCCGATATCGTTATTAATGTGGTGGATGCATCGAATCTTGAACGCAATCTGTACCTAACCACGCAGCTTATCGACATGGATATACGTGTTATAATGGCACTCAACATGTACGACGAACTCGAAAAAAAAGGCGACTTGCTCGATTATAAGGCTTTAGGAAAACTGCTGGGCATACCAATTGTTCCAACCATAGGCTCAAAACATAAAGGTATTGATGAGCTTTTCGACAAGGTAATAGAAGTATATGAAGATCGCGAACCTATTGTGCGTCATATACATATAAATTATGGCCCGTCCATCGAAAAAAGCCTTCACGCCATCCAAGGCAAAATCAAAATACCCGAAAACGCTTCCCTAACTGACAGGGTATCCTCACGTTTCTTGGCAATCAAACTACTCGAAAACGACGCAGAGGAACTAAAACGCATAAAAAGCTGCAAAAACCACAGCCAATTAACGGCCACAACCAGCCACGAACGAAAACGCATTGAAACCCTTACGGGTGAAAGCGCTGAAAGCTCTATTACCGACGCTAAGTATGGGTTTATAAACGGGGCACTGAAAGAAACTGTAAAACCGAGCGAAAACACCGAGCGAAAGACTAGCGAAATAATTGACGTTTTTCTTACCCACAAACTCTTTGGCTTACCAGTATTTGCCTTTTTGATGTGGCTCATGTTTCAAGCTACCTTTACCCTTGGAAGCTTTCCGGTTGCTTGGATTGAAGCGGGTGTAGGTTGGATTTCGGGCATCGTTCATTCCATTATGGCCGATGGCATACTTAAAGACTTAATGATCAACGGCATTATAGGTGGTATTGGAGGTGTAATAGTTTTTATGCCCAATATTTTACTGCTCTTCTTTTTCATTTCGTTGATGGAGGACACCGGTTACATGGCACGGGCGGTTTTTATTACCGATAAGTTAATGCACAAGATTGGCCTACATGGTAAATCATTCATCCCCTTGCTAATGGGTTTTGGCTGTACGGTGCCAGCCATAATGGCCACACGCACGCTCGAAAACCGAAACGACCGCATGATTACCATGCTTATCAACCCCTTTATGTCGTGCAGTGCCCGCCTTCCGGTTTACATATTATTATTAGGAGCCTTTTTCCCTGGAAACTCCGGCACCATCCTATTTTTGCTTTATCTTATTGGGATAGCTTTTGCCGTTATAGTGGCCCTTTTGCTCAAAAAAACAATGTTCAGGCGACAAGAAGTGCCTTTTGTGATGGAACTCCCCCCCTACCGCATCCCAACTTTTAAGGTAATTGTGTTGCACATGTGGGATAAAGGTGTTCAATACCTCCAAAAAATCGGGGGAATTATCTTACTAGCATCCATCATTATATGGGCATTGGGCTATTTCCCCGTAAACGTCGAGTATTCAAAAGATTACGACACCCTTATAAAATCTACTCAGCAAGCCTATCAACATCAAGTTGATTACGCCAAATTACAAGATGCTCCCGACACAATTATGTACCAAGAAGCAATGAATGAAGCTATTAGTACCCTTGAAGACGAACGCTACATGGAACGGCAAGAAAACTCGTATATAGCACGAATGGGGCGCTTTGTTGAGCCCATGTTTTCGCCCTTAGGTTTCGATTGGCGCATGTGTGTGAGCATTATAGCAGGAGTTGCCGGCAAAGAGGTGGTGGTTAGCACCATGGCCGTTCTATATGGCGGCTCAGCCATTGAAAATGAGGATACAGAAACACTAATGACCAAGCTTAAGACCCAACAACACCCCTCTGGCCCAAGAATGGGCGAACCCTTGTTTACACCTTTAGTGGCTTTATCGTTTATGGTTTTTGTGTTACTTTACTTCCCATGTATGAGCACCATAGCTGTAATAGCAAGCGAATCAGGTAACTGGAAATGGGGCGCCTTTGCCATCGTTTATACCACTGCTATTGCCTGGGTGGTGAGTTGGGTGGTGTTTACGGTTGGGGGATGGTTTTAAAATCTGCTAAGTCCCATAAAAACATCGCCCAAAAAATGGCGCAAACAGCGGCCTAAGGTTATTCCATATATTTTGGTGTAATACGCATTTCCTCTTGTGCCAAAAGCAAAGATCGTACGCCTAACTCCTAAAACTTGAAGTCGAGTAGTCGCCTATATTTTGCAAAATATACGCATAAAACCAGAAAATCCCAACGTTGGAGCCAGCTAATGAGATAACAGATTTTGCGGCAAGCAATTGCCCCGGCTTCTTGGCTATTTGGTATAATATAGGCCGGCTTCGGGACCCAAAGGCAAACCTGTTAAAATCCAAAAAATCATTAACAAGGTCCAAACAACAAAAAACACCATCGAATAAGGAAGCATGGTACCTATTAAAGTACCGATTCCCGCTTTTGAATCGTACTTCTGGTAATACACAATAATCAAGGCAAAGAAACTCATCATGGGTGAAATAACATTGGTAACACTATCACCAATGCGGAAAACAGCCTGAGAGAGCTCGGGGGAATAACCCAGAAGCATAAACATGGGAATGAAAACAGGACCCATAATAGCCCATTTGGCAGAAGCACTTCCCATGAAAAGGTTTATAAATCCACTGAAAAGCACAAATATGATTACGAGCGGGATTAGGCCAATATCCATAGCTTGCAATATTCCAGCTCCTTTAATGGCCAAAACAAGACCCAAATTACTCCATTTGAACCATGCAACAAACTGAGCCGCAAAAAACACAAGCACCAAAAACGAAACAAGAGCTTTAAAACTACTGCTCATGCCGTTTATCACATCATCGTGTTTTTTAAATGCTTTTGTAATAAACCCGAATACGATTCCGCAACTTCCGGCAACCAGAAAAAGCACCGCAATAAATCCTTTTAGCAGAGGAGAATGCAAGACGGAATTATCTTCACCACGCAAAAAGCCCTGATTGGGTATAAGCCCTGCCAAAAAGAGGGCCACCCAGCCAATAAAAATTATAAGTACCCACCTCAAGCCCTTCCGCTCGGATGCATCGAGAGGCTTAATAGGCTCTCTTTCTACATCTCCTTTGTATTTACCAAGGCGTGGCTCAATCCACATATTATTAACCCAGGTTCCAGCTAGTGAAATAACCAGGGTTGAAACTGCCATAAAATAATAGTTGGCTGTAGGCATTACATAATAATCTGGATCAATAATCCGGGCAGCTTCGGTTGAAAGTCCAGCTAAAAGGGGATCAATAGTTCCAATCAGCAGGTTAGCACTAAAACCACCACTAACACCGGCAAATGCTGCCGACATACCAGCAACGGGATGCCGCCCTAGGGTGTGAAACATAACTCCGGCTAAGGGAATTATTAATAGGTAACCCAAATCTGATGCAATATTGGACATGACACCCGCAAACACAATTATAAAAGTTACCCATTTTTGAGGGGCTTTTGTAAGCAATGCATTGATTGCTGTTTTAATTAAACCACTGCTTTCGGCAATTCCAATACCAAGCATGGCCACCATAACAATACCCAACGGGGCAAATCCGGTATAATTAGTTACCATTTCGAGAAGTATCCGATGCAAGCCTTCTATTGACAAGAGGTTAACGACCTTGATTACTTCCGAATTTGAAGGATTAATTCCCTGCCAACCTAGAAAATGGCCAACGGCCGAAAAAAACAAGGTAAGCAAGGCTATGATGCCAAACAATGCAGCAGGATGTGGAAGTGCATTGCCTCCTCTTTCAACAATGGCAATAAATCTATCAAGTGAATTTTTTAGGAGAATTTTCATTTCAAATATCTTATAATTTTATAATGAAGCAATTACTAACATTTCATAATCATCCGTTTGCAGCTTGTGCTCGCGGCTAAAAGCCCCTAGCTTGGCCCCGAAAATCTCGATTGTTTTAAAACCAAGCGTTTTTAACAACCAACAAATTTCTGACGGAACATAATACCTTTCATTGCACTCAAGAACATGTTCAACGCCACTGTCATCCACAAACTTAGTTAGGTTGAAATCTCTAAAAGTCATTAAATCAAAGCATTTACTGTTGTATGTAGCATTGCCTTCTGATTTTCCATCAGCATGAAACGCGTTAATTGAATGAAACAGCGGGAACAAGCCGTTTAATGTTGTAAAAATAAACGTTGCACCGCTTTTCAAGGATTTGGCAACATTCTTCAGGATTTCAAAATTCATCTCATCGCTTTCCATAAGCGGAAAACCACCTTCGCATAGCATAATAGCAACATCAAACCGGTGTTCAAACGGCAGATTACGTGCATCGTGTTGTAAGAATTCAATTTGTAGCCCATCCGCATCCGCTTTCGCTCTTGCTTTTGCCAATAAATTGGCCGATAAATCAATGCCCGTAACTGAATAGCCTCTCCGTGCCAATTCGATGGAATGACGCCCGGTACCACAGCCAATATCAATAATTTTCAAGGCCTTGTTGAATCCAATCTCATGCTCAATAAAATCACATTCACCTAATGTACCTTGCGTAAAACATTCGCGATCGTATTGCTGGCTATAATTCTCGAACAAAACCTCGTACCATGGTTTAATATTCATTGTGTAATCAGTTGAAATTGTAACTTGCTTAAACTTTTATACCTTGTGGGCAACCACTCATTTTAGTGACCAATTGCCAAAGAATATGGTACAAATATAAACGATTTTACGGAATTAAAAAACCTACGTACACGTTTCGCTTTAACAAAAACATGCTGATGTACAAGCAATAGGCTTGGAAGGCCATCATCAATGCACATAAAAAGCTAAAAACATGCTTCCGATACACCTATCCGTTTTAATGCAACAAGTTTACTGCAAAACAAGCGTTGAAAGTAAGATTAGCCGACCGAAAACAAAGCAAGATTGAATCTCTTCCGAAAAGCACTTTATTTGCCACTCATTGCTGCACTTAGAACCCGCACTGAGCCTGCCGAAGTGTGCCGAAGGGGCGCGAAACCACCAAGAAGCACCAAGCACAAATAATTGATTTATAACTTGTTGAAATTATTCTAGCCTCATTGATGTCCGCTAAAAATAAGGATATTCTTCGCTACACTAAATATGACAGGAGATTATACAAAATGCGGGTGGCGGGTGCTTAACAAAAAAGCACCATTAGATATTGACACATTTTACACTTAAGGGAAGTTCTAAAAATTCGCTTTAGCTAGGATTGGATATAGCATTTACGGGATAAAACCGCTGTCTGTTTTCACATACAAGCCGCAAAGCATTGGGGTTAAAATTGAATGCCTTGGTGGGCTTGCCGAACCAAAACGCAGCAAAACTAGAATTTTGCAGAAGTGCCCTTTAGAAAAATCGCAGCATTTAATTATCTGTACTACAACTTATTTCCAGTCAGCCTTTTAACCAGCCATTTTTCAAAGCCAATAATAAAGAGTATGAACGAACCTGCAACAAAAGAAACTAGTAAGTCGCGAAATTGGAGTGATGCAGTGCCAAACACATTTTGCATAAAGGGCGTGTAAATAAACAGAGCCTGCAAAATCAGGATGGCTAAAATTCCCCAAAAAACAATCGTATTACTAAACAACCCTATTTTCAATATCGAATCCTTTAGCGACCTACAATTAATTAAATAGAATATTTGAAACATTATTATAAATGTTACCGCGATGGTTTGTGATTTAGCCAATGCATCAATTTGAGCCGTACCAGAAGCAAGCGAGTTATTGTATTCCCAATCAAATAATAGTAGCGTGCCGGCGGTCATTAAAACTGAAACGAAAAAGACCCTAAAAGCCACAAAACGATTAAAGATAGGCTCGTTAGGTTTTCGTGGCGGGCGTCCCATAACATTGGGTTCTTTAACCTCGAATGCCAGGGGCAACGCTAAAGCTATTGCAGCAACTAGGTTTATCCACAATATCTGGGTTGGCAGCATTGGTAGCAACAACTCTTTTGTAATTGGATTAAAGGGAAAGAACATAATACCATAAATAAGAATAAATGCAAGACCCAGATTGGTAGGGAGCAGAAAGGCAAGCGATTTAAGCAAGTTGTCATATACCCTGCGGCCTTCTTCCACAGCAATGGCAATGCTCGAGAAATTGTCATCGGCAAGCACAATGTCGGCTGATTCCTTCGAAACCGATGTGCCTGTTATGCCCATGGCTACACCAATGTTTGCTTGTTTTAGCGATGGGGCATCGTTAACACCATCGCCCGTCATGGCCACAACTTCATCGTTGTTCTGCAAGGCTTTAACCAAGCGGAGCTTATGTTCGGGAGCTACTCGGGCAAAAATATTCGTATTTTGGATGGTCTTATCTAGCTCGGCATCATCCATTTTCGAAATTTGAACCCCCGTAACAACATTTCCGTTTTCACACAGGCCCAATTCCTGTCCAATGGCACGGGCTGTAGCTTGGTGGTCGCCGGTTATCATTTTTACGGTAATTCCAGCTTTATGGCAAACTTCAATAGCTTCAATAGCTTCGGCGCGGGGCGGATCTATCATTCCAATTAAACCAACAAACTGAAACCCATCCTGCATTTGGTCAACAGTTAATTCATTACTAGCGGTTTTACTCCAATCTTTTTGCGCAACAGCAAGCACTCGCATGCCTTTTGAGCCCAGCAACTCCATTTTAGAAGCAACTTGATGAGCATCCAGGGGAACACCCCCAATATGCTGAGAACAACGTTTTAAGACAACTTCGGGGGCTCCTTTTATAATAACATGATCATTAAGCGTGGCCATGTATTGTTTCTCAGAATCAAAGGGTATAACGTCTTTTCTAGCCTGGGCTTTACGCAAACCAGCTATGCCGATACCTGCTTTAGTAGCTGCTACCACCAATGCAACTTCGGTAGGATCGCCTGACATACTATATTTCTCCCCTTCATAAATTATATTGGCATCGCTACATAAAACGGCGTTTTTCAACAAACTTTCAATCTCGGTTGGCAAGGTTTTGATATCTAAACCATTCTGCTTGAATGAGCCAGCTAGATTATACCCAATACCAGACAACTGAACACTATCCTTGTAAGTCCAAAGCTCTGTAACTGTCATTTCGTTGCGTGTTAGCGTGCCTGTTTTGTCGGAGCAGATAACTGTTGTGCTTCCAAGAGTTTCAACGGCTGGCAGCTTACGAATAATAGCATTGCGTTTTGCCATGCGTTGCACACCAATAGCCAGGGCAATTGTAACAACGGCCGGAAGTCCTTCAGGTATGGCTCCTACAGCCAATGCTATGGCAAAAATCAAGCTTTCCTTTAGCGCAACAAACAACAATACGCCTTGCCCTAAAGCCCTGTACGTACCTATAAACATAATTACGATGGTAATGGCAAGAATTCCAATGGTTAAATATTTACCTATTGTGGCAAGCTTTTTTGTGAGTGGTGTCTGCAAATCGGCCGTTTCGCTGAGCATTTCGGATATTTTACCAAGCTCGGTATTCATTCCTGTTGCAACCACAACTGCCGTGGCGGTACCCGAAACAACTAATGTTCCGCTAAAAACCATACATTTCCTATCCCCAATTACCGCATCTTTGCTTACAGTATCTATCGTTTTTTGAGATGGAACTGATTCACCGGTAAGCGCTGCCTCTTCAACCTGTAAATTTTTTTGTTGCATTATCCTCATATCGGCTGGTACCCGATCGCCGGCTGCCAGTTGAACAATGTCGCCCGGAACAATTTCAGCCACCGGAAGGGTTATAAGATTGCCATCGCGCAAAACTGTTGTGTTATCGGGCACCATATCGCTCAAAGCCTCAATAGCTTTACCCGCTTTATATTCCTGTATAAACCCAATAATGGTATTTACAACTACTACAGAAAGAACTACTAG
>CAZKHA010000058.1:0-19734 GCA_964552325.1 uncultured Bacteroidales bacterium | reverse complement strand
GAAGGGGAGAAGGGGAGATAGGGAGACGAAGAGACGAAGGGATGGGGTGAGGGAGAGACAAAAAGATGTGGAGACGAAGGGAAAGGGGGTGTGAGAGGAAAAAGTAGGAAGTAGGTAGTAAAAAGTAATTGATTGATTTTAAAGCCATTGATGCACATAGCCTCTGGAAGCAAGCTCGTACCCATAGGGATGTCTAAGGTACAGCTTACCTTACCATTTATAGAAAATACATTCCCACACAAATATCCAAGCTGCAGCGCAGCGAACTAAATCTAGTTAATGCAAACGATTCTTAGTAAGTTTTTACAGCGAGGATGAGTGGAGTGCGCGGAGAAATGACCGGGCTAGATGGGCAGAGTCTTAACCCAAAATCGAGGATTAATGTTAATATTAGCTTGTAAAGATTATCCACAATACGTGTGCGCCAAATATTTACAATAAAAAATTAACAACTAACAATTTTACAATGGCCTTCAACCTTTTACCTTTTACCCCCACCTTCATTCTTCGGTTGGGCAAGTTTTACCATGTACCTTTCACCTCGAACCTTCATCCTTCACCGCTCGCAACTTCTACTCTGCGTTTTCTTTTAGGCAATACAACCTTGAACCCCCAACCAATATGTTTTGTTTGTAAACCGTTGGGGTTGAGCGGATGATATCGGTTGTTTGATACCTCCAGATTTGGGTACCCTTAGTTAAATCCAACGCATACAAGTATCCGTCATCACTTCCAAAATACACCATTCCATTGCTTATTACGGGCGAAGAATGTACGGCTCTTCCGGCTTTATACTCCCAAATTTTCAATCCAGTTAATTTATCCAAGCAATAAACAATTCCATTTTTGGTACCAAAAACCACGTAGTTTGCGCTAACCGCAGCTGAGGAAAAGATTGGCGAACTTGTTTTAAATTCCCAAATAGTTTTACCGTTAGCCGTGTTTTTGCAATAGAAAGTTCGACCAACCGTACCAACATATAAGCGGCCATCAATAATAGCTTGTGTGGCATGGGCCCCTCCGTCAACCTGCACGCTCCAAATTTGCTTGCCACTGCGTAAATCTAGTGCATATAGCTTAGCATCGCGGCTACCAAAATACACGGCATCTTGGTAAATGGCGGGCGAAGAAATTATCCAACCCCCGGTTTCGAACTTCCAAAGTAAGCCTCCTTTATATGCATTTAAAGCATAAAGGTTATGGTCGAGGCTTCCAAAAACCAAGGTCTCACCTTGGATGGCTGCCGAGCCAAAAATCCAGTCGCCAGTTTTGAATTTCCAACGTTGGTTACCTTTATCGGTGCGAATACAATAAAAATGATGGTCGAAACAGCCGAACCAGGCCAAACCGTCATTGATGAGTGCGGTTGAGCGTACCTCACGCGGGGTTTTGAATCGCCAAATTTCATGACCATCCTCAACATCAAGGCAAAATACTGCTTTGCTGTCAGCACCAAAGTACACTTTGTTGGCATGAACCACCGGCGATGAGTGAACGGTATATAAATCATGAAAGGTCCAGGCTAGCCCAGCATCCGTCATAATACCTATGTCTTTGCATTCGCCAGTACGTTGGTTGTTGCAGCGGTACATGGGTAGCGTGTTGGGATTGCGTTCGTTTAGTTCAACAAGCATTTTGTCGGTATGGGTCAACATTACCGAAGTTTTAGCCAGAAGCAGATCTTGGTTAGTTTTCTGAAGTTTGTTTTGCATTTTTGTAGGCTGCATTTAAGGAACTAAGCTCATCTTCAAATTTTTGCCGTAAAACCAAAAAGTATGCGTCCAAATCTTCTATTCGGCTAATGGATTTGAACACCTCACTGCCTTCAATTTCCAGTAATTGCGAGTCAACCTGAGCCAGTTCGGCTTGTAGCCTTGCTGATAAAGCTTGTAAACCATCAAGCTGGTTGCTGGGTTTCATTGTTTTGGCATACAATAGGTTATGATTGCGAAAGCTATCCAGAAGTTTTTCTATTTTTCGTAAATCGTTATTGGCATAAGCCTCGTTTAATTCGGCAAAGAGTTGTCGGGCAATTTCTTGCAGTTCTTCATTAACCACATCCGGGTGGCAGAGCTTGCTGGCTTCACGAAAGAGTTTTTTAGCTTTTATTTTTTCATCGGCATCAAGTTGATTTTGAGCTATTTTTTTGACATCCCTCCGAGCTCTGGTATATTCACGATAATCTTTTTTTGCACCTAAATAGTGGTTTTCCATTTCAGGTGAATTATGTAGTTGCAAAAATAGCAATTCAGCCCTAAGCCTTAATATTTCAGAAAGCAGCATCCCAATTTCGCTATTGTGCCGCATCCTAAAATGGTTGATTCTTTGGTTGGCCTCGGCAATTTTAAATTGTTTTACCGAAATTTGGGTTCTCAGTAAATTAATGTGCGTGCGAAGGCCACTTATGCTTGCCTCAAATTTTGTGGGAAGGGTTTGGTTGGCAATCACTTTGTTGCAATAGTTAAGCGCGGCAACCCAATCATTTTTGACTATATGCGAGAATAATTCATCGTAAATTTCCTGATTTCCATCATTTATAAGCCCAGATACCTCCAACGCGAGTTCATCAAAATCCCGTTTTTGAATTAAATGACGTATGGTACGTAACCTCCTGAGCATCATAGTTTAATTGCAAGACTTAATTGATAGTAAGTGAAAATTTAATTTAATTTAAACACACATTCGCCGGAAATAAATACCCAACTAACCTTCGTCAGAGGGATATTGGCTGCTTCTGTGGTTAAAATATCGGTATCAAGAACCGTAAAATCGGCTGCTTTGCCAACTTCAATGCTCCCAATTTCAGTTTCTAGAAAACTTGCCTTAGCAGCCCAAATCGTCATTCCATAAAGTGCTTCTTGTGGGCTTAATGCATTTTCAACCTGAAAACCGGTATCGGGGAAACCTTGAAGATCTTTACGTTGTGTAGCAGCATAAAATGTATAAATCGGATTAACGCTTTCTATAGGGAAATCCGTTCCTAAAGGCATCCAGCCATTTTGTATCAATAGGTTTTTATACGCATAAGCACTTTTAATACGTTCATTACCTATACGTTGAGCTGCCCAATACATATCGGAGGTGGCATGTGTAGGCTGAACCGACGGAATGATGGAATAATCAGCAAAAAGTTGAAAATCATTAGGATGAACAACCTGGGCGTGTTCTATACGCCATCTGCGATCGTTTTTGCCCTTTAATACACTTGAATAAAGTTGAAGCATGAGCCGCACGGCCGAATCGCCAATGGCGTGGGTGTTAACTTGAAAACCCGATTTATAAGCCATATCGCAATACTTTTGGTAATAGTCGGGGCTTTCGATCCGTAATCCGGTTTTATGCTCATCATCGGCATAGGGATCTAACAAGAGCGCACCACGTGAACCCAATGCACCATCAGCATAAAATTTAATGGAACCTACCCTTAACCTTTCTGATTTGTAAGGTTGGTTTTGTAAATAGTTGCTAATATTTTCCTCAGAAGGGCTTAACATTGCATCGACCCGAATTTTGAGCTGCCCGCTTTTTTGAAGTTTGTCAATCAATTGAATTTCATTGTACTCAAGGCCTGCATCCACTACCGAGGTGAGGCCTAGGCTGAAACAAACAGCTTGAGCTTTAAGCAATCCCTGTTCCAACAACTCGTCGCTAAGTGCTGGTATATGAGGCGTTATAAGCCCCATTGCGTTGTCGATGAGCATTCCATTGGGTTGCCCATTTGTAAGCATTATTTCGCCTCCGTTTACTTTTGTTTTAGCTGTAATACCAACCATGTGAAGCAGGCTCGAATTTACCAACATAGCATGCCCATCTACGCGGGTTAAGGCTACCGGAATGGAACCAAATTCTTTGTCCAACAAGTCTTTGCTAGGAAAAGTCTTTATAGTCCAGTCGTTTTGATCCCAACCTCTTCCCAAAACCCATTGATTGGGGTGTTGCGAATGGAATTCCCGAATTCTTGCCACTACTTCATCAAACGATTTGGTTCCTTTTAAATCGACCCAGCGGATGAGCCCTTCGGCCAAACCTTTGAAATGGCAATGGGCATCCATAAGCCCAGGAAGCACAGTTTGCCCCTTTAAATCAATTGTAGAATCACTTTCGTACAATTGCTTGATATCAGCAGTTGTGCCAACAAAAACAATTTTTCCATTTGAAACAGCCACGGCTTCTTTAACCGAAAAAGCACTATCACTCGTATAAACCTTTCCATTAAGTATAATTAAATCAACTTTTTGATGGCGGTTACAGGAAGTAAGCATAAGCAAAGGGCTTGAAGCGATGAGAATTAAAATATATAATCGAATAGAGGTTTTCATTGTTTAATATGTTTAAAATCAATAACTACTGGCAAATGGTCTGACGCTATATAGGTATCGTTCTTTTGTAGTTTAAATTCGCTAAGTTTATGCACCGGAATTTCTTCGGTAGCAATTACAAAGGCTTTTGTAGGCTCAATGGTTAATGGATTATAAAAAAAGTAATCGAGCCTGCTAGGAGAAAACGTCTTTGATTGATCGCGCCAAGTATTTGCTAAAGGCATATCGGTGTGCAAGGGTGAAGCCATTTTCAGTTTAACTTCCTTTATATCTCCAAATTTATCCATGATGGAGTTATTTGTTAAAATATGTATAGGCAAATAGCTTCCAACCAGGTTAAAATCGCCCGAAACATAAACAGGTGTTTTTGGGTTGATAGTAACTGAGCCTCCAGGGTAATAGGCATCTAAAAGAAAGTCACTAATAGCCCTAGCTTCCAGTATACGTTGATCATCGGCTTCACAACAAGTTAAATGTACATTAATTACTAAGATGCTGTCAAATGCAAGGTTGTTAACAGCAATTAGGTGAGCTGTAATGTTGTGATCTTCCATAACACTCCATGTTTGAACGATGGGAAAAATTGAACAGGTGGCTGTGCTATGGTCTCTTTTTACAACATGCCAACCGTGGGTGTTTTTTAACGGCATGGCCGAATCCATAAAATCTTTTATATACCTTGCATCGGTTTGATAACACTCATTTAAGGTGATAATGTCAGGATTTATAGCCTGAAACACCCGTTTAAAACTCTCTTGGCGGGCGGCAGCGCGCAAACCATCCAGCAAAATATTCCACGTCATACAACGCAATGTTTCATTTGCTTTCGAATTAATTGAAATAGGGGTATAGGAATTTTGATTTTCGTCAGAGAACTTGTAATTATAAACATTGCCTGCATCAGGTAACAAGTCGCCATTTAAGGTTTTTTCCCATAACAAAACCCGTATGTTTTTAGAGGTGAATAACTCCAGGTTACCATCAGGCTTCACATTTCTACTAATATAGATTTCAAATTCATCTGATTCAAACGTTGGTAAATAGGAAATTCCTAAATCCTTATGCGAGAGTAAGGTCGCATTCCGGCTTTTGTTGTAATACCCAAAACGCCCTCCAAAATTCCAGCCAAATTCGGCTCCTATTCCATTTATCCTATAACCTGTTGATTCGTCGTTGTCAGCATCTATTTCGAGGTAAATGCTGTTGTTTTCTGATAGCACTATTGGTTTGGAAAGTTTAAGCCTAATTTTTAAAAAATCTTGGTCGTTTGTAACTGCCATCTCAACAAAATCGAGTTGGTTGCCATCATTAAAGCTATCCCGATAATTTGTTTCAATCGTTTTCCAGTCGTCAAAATTGCCGTCAATAACCACGCATTGGGCATGGCTCGAAACAATTATCATGATTGTTAGTAAGTAAGTTAAAGATAATCTAATCATAACAGAAGTAGGAATATAGATATAAATAACCCTTAAGAAGCTTATTTGTTCTATTAAAGTGTTTTATGCAAGAACATCATCTTCATAGGGTCAAAAAATAAGTCATTTCGGTTAAAGTATGCCGCCAATAAGCCGGCGGCAAGCACTTGATCAGGTTTATGTACCAGAAAGGGTTTTTGGGGCGAGATAAGCATTAGTTCATCGGCCCAATTAAGGGCCAGATTAATATCGTGCGTGCTCATTATGATTAACTTGCCTTTTTCGGTGCTGAGTTGTTTAAGCAAAGCCATTAAATCGGTTTTGGCGGGATAATCTAAAAAAGCAGATGGTTCATCAAGCAGAATTATGGGAGTTTGTTGAGCCAACGATTTGGCTATCATGCACTTTTGCCGTTCTCCATCACTAAGTTCATCAAAAAGCCTATGCTTTAAATGAGCGATGCCCGTTTGTTCGAGTGCTAGATTAACAATCTTTTTAAGCTGGCTATCCAATCGCCCAAAAAAACCGGTGTAAGGTTGGCAGCCCATTGATGCCACATCAAAAACGGTCATATGGTAAAGTTGGGGCCTATCCGTAAGCACGATACTTAATATTTGAGCCAACTCGCGAGGTTTAACACTCGAAAGTTTGCGCTTTCCTAACAGCAAGTTTCCATCTAAAGCTGGCTGGAAACCAGCCATTGTGCGGAGTAAGGTTGATTTGCCGGCACCGTTAGGGCCTACAAGACAAACAAACTTTGAAGATGGCAATTCAAAACAAATATTGGTGGCCACAGGCAATACCGTACCTTTTTGCAGGTACCCAATCGAAAGATTGTCAGCTTTTAGCATAAAACCGTTACCAGTAGCGACCATACTAGGTGATTTTTGTTTTTAGGATGACATAAATTACTACAGGGGCACCAATTAAAGCCGTTACGGCATTTATGGGCAAGGCTCCATCAAACACGGGCAAGCGTGCAATAAAGTTACAACCTAGTGCCAGTATGGCACCCAACAAAGCTGTTATCGGCATTAAAATTCGATGATCGGCTGTGGATAATAAGGCTCTAGCTAAATGAGGTACAGCTAGACCTATAAAAGCTATTGGACCACAATAGGCTGTTATAAAAGCTGTTAAAAAACCAGCACTGGCTATTATCCAGAATTTGGCGTATTTTGTGTTTAACCCAAGGTTGGCGGCATAGTAATCGCCTAAGAGCAATAGATTTAAAGGTTTTATAAGCAGAAAAGATGATAGTAAAGCTATTAGGCCAATACTAACAAAATAATACATATCCTTTAATGCTACCTCCGAGAAGCTTCCTAAGCCCCAAACAACATACCTCCGTAGGTCATCTTTTAGGCTGTAAAATTTGAGGATGCCTACCACCGAAAAGGTTAAATATCCAATCATAATGCCGAAAACCAGCACGTTAACTGAGCTTTTTAGTTTTGGGGCAAAAATTAATATGGTAAATAGTACAGCCATGGCTCCAATAAAAGATGCAAAGGTTATAGCCAAGCTTCCGGTTATTCCAAGGGAGTGTAGCGATACTCCGCTTATGGTTCCAGATAGCATCAGCAAAAACGCGACTCCTAGGCTCGCCCCAGAACTGATTCCTAAAATGGATGGATCAGCCAAGGGATTACGAAACAGGGTTTGCATCTGAAGCCCCCCTACAGCCAAGCCAGCACCTGCTATTAATGCTGTAATTAATTGAGGGAGGCGTACTTTAGTAAGAATAACATTCCAACTGTCGTTTTCAGAAACACCTTGAAGGGCATCCCAAACATGCTTAAAGGGTATAGTAACAGGCCCTACGCTTAAATTTAAAATTACCAAAATAAACAACAAAATAAGTAAGCCGATCACTATCACCCATCGTGAAAAAAGTTTATGTTGGTATTTTTGATAGTGTAACATTAGCGTAAAAATGTATAATACACCGGTTGATAGTTAGGCAATAACGCAGGATGTAGGCAAAAGATTAAATCAGCCAAAATTATATCGGGTTGTGTTACTCCAACTTCGTAATACGGAACTTGATTTGAATTACAGCAAATCACCTTTTTATTGATAAACGCATCAAAATATGTATATTTTAGGTTATCTTCGGCTAATTTGGTCATTGTATAATCGTCACTACTATTAACCAATATCCTCCAAAATTCAGCATGCCGAGCTTGGTCATACACTTTTTCAAAACCCAAGGCTATCGAAGCCCGTTCACTTGTTTGTTTCCAGAGAAAGTCGGCACCTGCATCCTGATACAATGCTGCCATATAACTCTTTCCACCTGAAACATACCAAACTCCTTCATATTGGGTGCCATCAAAAATGCTAGGTTTGCTTTCTGCCTTTTTGGCAAGCGTGCTAAGCTTTATATAATTGGTTTCGATGCTGTTGAAAATGCTATCGGCCAAAGTTTCGGTTTGGGTTAATGCTCCCATCACTTTAAGCCATTCGGCGCGTGCCAAGGGTTTTTCTTCCAAATAATCAGCAAACGGAATTATATAGGATGCGGTGCCTGTTAGATCAGGTAGTTGCTGGTCAGCATAAATGGAGGCAAGCACAACATCGGGATCGGTTTCAATTATTCGTTCGCGGTTAAGTACTTGGCCTTGACCAATTTCAATGATGTTGCCTTTTTGAATAGCATCTTTTACCTGCGGATTGAAAATGTATGCAGCGTCGGCAACTCCCTTTAACAAGTTTAACTTACCAAGTTTTGATAAAAATGAAATGGCTGTACTTGATGTTACGGCAAAGCTTCTTACGGGAGTATATAATATCGTATATCCTTCAGGCAAAGGGATGTCTTCCGCATCTCGTGGAACCAAAAGGATTTTTTTTGCGTATTCGGATGTGTCCCAAGGGTTTTTAAATAACACACACCTGTAACTTTCCACCCATCCAAAACTTACTAACGAAGAATGCTGCATCTTAAATGCTGTATCAGCTACAAATGCGCTATCAATTTGGTTTTTAGTGGTGTTAGTACAACCTATCATCCATATTAGAAGGCCAAACACAATTGCTTTTAAAAGTATTTTACGCATGGCCTTAATCAAATAGTTGTTCGTCACGTTCGAGTAGCAAGATTGAGTGGTGATGAACTATAAAATATTTTTCGCCTCCAATCGTAATCTCAATGGCACCTTTTTGAAGGAAAATAGCTAAGTCTCCAACTTTTGCTTGTAAAGGGAGGTATCGGGCATCTTCACCGCTGTTTTTCCAGGGTTCAGCTTGATCTTCGCCTGGCAATGGAATGGGATAACCTGGGCCTGTTTTAACAATGAATCCATACTGAACTTCCTCTTTTTCAGTATAACCGGGAGGTAAAAATAAACCACTACGGGTTTTGGTAGTAGCAGTTTTAATTTTGATCAACACCCGATCACCAACAACAATAATATTTTTCAGCTTATCCGTATGCATTGAAAACTAGTTATAAAGAGCTTGCCTTGGTACACCACTGGCTTTGATGCAAAGATATAAAACAACTGGAATTTTTTAGGTCAGTGGTTCAAATACTGCACTTAGTGCTGAAACCAGCCAAATTGCGGTTGATTAACTACTCGGAACTCCCTGCTTCAATAAATGCAAAAGGAGTGACTCCTGCACAAAACATGTGTGTAGTTCACTCCTTTCAGAAAACCAAGCTTTTAGCTTAATGAAATTTAAAAAAATTAATAAAAATGTAATCGAATAAATAGTATAAATTTGTAATTGTAAAGGTTTTTATGTTAAGGAGTTACAACTGCCCTAAATGCTGTTGCATTACTTTCGGTAAGGATAATATCATCCAAATTTACAATTCCATCTCCGTTAACATCATCTGAATTATAGCCATTAGTGATTACACTTGCAGCATTATCAATGCTAATTAAATCAATTGCATCAATTACTCCGTCTTGGTTCACATCGCCACTAAACAATCCAAAAATACCACTTCCCAAATCAAGCTGATTGCTTCCGAAGGCTTTTGAAGCCGCTGTGGTAAAATCATATTCAATGGCATTACCGCTAAAAGAAAGGGGGAAGGCACTTATAATAGGCAAACTATTGCGATGTGAGACTTTTACATAATACGATCCAGCTAATAGATCTGGAATTGATAGGGTGGAACTGCCATCTGTATTTAAGCTTGCATTAGGGTCAGAATATACTACGGTAGCATAATTTGAACCCAAGTGAAGTTCAATGGCAATTTTGTCAGCTTCTGTGCCACCAAACTGATCCCCACTAATTCCTTGTGCCTTGTTCAGCATTGAAGCGCCAGCATAAAGCCCTTGAGGGAATAGTTTTACTGTTAGTATTTTACTGCCTGTGGTCGATCCTTCAACACGGATATTATCAATATACAACTGATTTCCAGCAGCACTTATGCCTCTAAACTTAATTCGATTCGTGCCAATGGGCAAGGTTAAAGCATGCGTTTGCCAATCCCCTGCCAGCGGAATAAAAATATCTGTTGTGGAACCCGCCGTATTCAAAATTCCAGTCAAGCCTCCGGGCATGTTTTCCAATAAACTATAGGTAGCCCCGTAATCTGTTGAATAATAGATATCCAGTTGGTCAACCTCGTTTACAAAGGTTGCATATGCGTAATCAAACTTAAATTGTACAGTCCCAAGGCTTGCCACATCAAATGGCCAAGTTTCTATTTCACTGGTTTGAAACCAACTGAAAAAGTTCACCATCATTGATGAGGTACTATTGCCATATCCGCCAGCCTCGGTGGATAGTTGCCATTGATTATTAACATCTATATGAACAGTATCCCAACACGTTGGAGGAAATACTGCCATTTCAAATCCTTCGGTCCACAAGCTTGTAACTGCTTCACAGGGTGTTGCGAATATATCGGAGCTAACCCAATCGCTATAGGTTGTACCACAATTTGTCCGAATATTAACATGGTAGGTTGAAGAAGCACTTAAAGATGTAAGATTTAATTGGTTAGTGGCATGGTTTGACAACAGGGTGCCTGTTCCAAGCGTAAATGGATCAAGCCCATATTCAAAGTCCCACAAGCTTGGTGAACCGGCTTGTGTCCAATTTACCTGTACTGAATTTGGGGTAATGTTTGAAAATGTAATATTTTGTGGGGGTGGGCACACTGGGCCTTCTTGAACATAAATATCATCAATCACCACCATATCTTGGTAAGAATTGCCACCATTTCGGTTAACGATAAAACGGAATTGAACTGGCCCAGAAACTGCTATTTCGTTCAAGTAAACATTCACTTCTTGCCAACCAGTGGCAGTACTTGCTACGATGGTTTGTGAATAAACCGCAGCATGCCAAGCCAAACCATCCCAATAATCTATGTTTAAAGTTTGGTTATTATCGCCTCCGATGGCGCTATTACGGTATAGATAAAACTTTAATTGAACATTGGTAAGTGCCGAAACATCGATATAGGGCGAATACAGTGTAATTCCTTGTAAAAGAGAATCGTTTAAGCTGCCATAAACAATAGCAAACTTACCACCGCCTCCGCTTGTATGGTCATCAATTGGGTCATTATTTATGTAGGAACCCGTGGAGTAATACCAAGGCTCGGCTCCATCCATATACCAACAAAGCGGATCGGTAGCAAAAAACTCTTCATAAGGCGCAACAATCGGATTGCAACGAGTTGTGAATGAAGCATAATCTGACCAATCACTAAAAACGCCAGCACCACAATCCTTCCGAACATACACATCGTAGGTTGTTGATCCTGATAACCCAGTCAATGTGGCTGTGTTGGATACGACTCCATTTATATAAACTCCAGTACCGTGTACAAATCCCGATGGGCCATATTCTAACTGCCAATTGCTTCCTGCACCCTGCCAAGTAAAACTAGCTGAATTATAGGATAAACTGCTAATTAGAGGCAACGCAGGATACGCACAACTTGGGGTTTCTTCTACAATAACATCATCAATATCAATCCAATATGAAGTTGAATTTGTTGAATTTATGGCTTTAAACCTAAGCATTACTACTTGATTGGACCAAGCAGAGAGGTCAACTATAATGCCCCGATAGTGTGTAGAATTAGAGTGATTTGATACATTTATTGAATAAATAGTTTGAAAAGTTAGACCATGGTCTGTAGAGATTTCAACATTTAAGCTATCATTTGGGTGAAATGGTGAATACACGCTTGGATAATCATTCGTATTCATCTTTCTATAATCGAAAAGCAAACGACAAGGATTAGCCGTAAGCTGTATGTTTGGCGAAGTAACTGAAGACGTTGTGTTTGGGTAAATTATATTACTCAAACGATAACTATCGTGCACACCATTTAGGTTGTATTGCCTAAAACCTCCAGATGTTGTCCATTCGCTAGGAAGCCCGGACGAAGCTATAAAATGTTGAATATAGGGGGCTTCATAATAGGTTCGTTTTGAAGTGTTTATGCTTGTAGAGTAATAATTCAGTTCATCAATGGACCATACCTTATAATAATACATTGTATAGGGCAATAGACCAGTTTGCGCGTACGAGGTGGAGCTTCCAGCATACAACACGGTTTCTCCTGTAACCCAGGTGTCGCCAGCGGTATATGCCGTTCCCTGTGTTGGTTCTGTTGTTATAGGGTTTGCCGAATAAACAAGCAGTATGTTGTGTGCTTCTTCGTTTTTTGTCCATTGTAGGCTCATTTGCCTGCTTCCTGCTGGTGTAGCTGTAATGGAGGCTGGGGCATCAATACCAGCTGTGGCAGCTGAATTGGTTTGGATTGAATAATTGTCAACCGCGTTTTTTGACCAAGCTGCATAGTAATATTTTGTGCCAAACACCAATCCTGTTTGCGTGATTGGAGAACCTGTGGTACCATTAAATAGCAGGGTGCCGCCAGCAAAAGCATCACCCACGGCAGGAGGTGAGCCCGATGGTGTTGTAAAAGTGCCGGTAAGGTTATATACGATTACCACATTGTTAAGCGGGCTGCCCAGTGGTGTAAAGGAGATTTTATTCGTAACCGAATTTGAGTTAATGGCCTTGAAATCAATGGGAGGCCTTAAGCTAAAGGTCGTAAAGTCGCCTTCATCGGCGCCAATGTCAGTTGAAAGTCCGCTTCCTGAATATCCTGATTCGCCCCAACGGGTATCCGAGTCGTAATCAATTGGAATTGATGGAGATGTAACACGTTGGCCTCCACTTTCTAACAGGGTTGCGATGCCTGTTTGCAAATGCAAATCATAAGGTGCAGTAGTTGGGTTAACAAATGGAGGATTCTCGCTTATGGAACCCGATTCAGCGGGGGCGGCAATGCTTTGCAGCGTATTTATTGTCTCGAAAAACCCATCCACACTGCTTACTAAAAGGTGACTCGTAGATGGAATTCCAGCATAATAATTATTATGGCCAGAATTTGGGCTGTAAGCAGAACTTGCTAATGATTCATTGGTTGCAAAAGCTGAAATAATACCTGATCCTGTTGGCACACTGTAATTAACCAAATTATTGTTTCGCAATTCAAAGAAATCTATAGAACCAATAAAGAGACAAGAATTTCCAAAATTAAGTGCCGAAGAACTACTGGAATTTAAAAATATTGTATTATAGCTGCAAAAGATACTATCCCCTCCCGCAATATACGCACCATAAACTTTGCTTGAAGTCCCACAAAATGGGGATTCCAATCCGGAAATCAAGTTGTTATAAAAGTTAACTTTGTAGGCTATACTGCTGCAATGTACTCCATGTAGATTTGGACTAGAGGCATCACTCGATATATTGTAAATTTTATTTTGATAAATATCTGCATAACCCCCAACAAAACAATATATACCATAAATAGTGGAATTTCCCTGAAGGTTATAAACCTGGTTGTGATGGATTTTGCGGCGTCCATTTGTAAAAGAGGAATGGCTTGAAGCTATCCCATAAACTGTTGCAGAGGGTGCTGAAATGTCGTAAACATTATTGCTATAAATATATTCTGTTCCGGTGGTTGAAGTTAGCAGGTTATAAATACCGATTATAGTTCCACTACCGTTTTTTGTAATGGAACGCACCGTATTATTATAAATGTTAATGCTATCCGATTCAGCGGCGTTGTAAATGCCCACAAGCGTAATATTGACGGTTGGCGTAAAGGCAATGTCTTTTATAGTATTGTTATAGATGTTTACTGCTTTATTCCCAATCAAGGTTCCCATTGTGTTGTAAATGGCATAAAAGTTCTTGCTATAAAGTGGATTTAGTAAGTCAATTGTATTGTTATACATCGATATGGCTCCACCACTGGTAGTTTCAATTCCATAGTTTGTACCACTATTTCCAATGCTAGCATGAATGGTTGTATTGGCAATAATCACGCTATCAGCGTAGTTTACGTTTATGGCGCGAACAGAGCTAGCTCCTTCACCTAAATTGGTGATAGTAATCGGGCCATCTTTTCCAATTTCAATACCTAAATCAAATATTTCGGGTCCATAACCTGCGCTGTTATAACCTAAAAGCTTAATTCCATTGTAACAATCTGTAATAGTCAAATTGTAAAATCGATTGTAAGCGGCTAATTGGTTGAATGAGTACAAAATGTTTGATGAGCCGTAAAGGTTTTCATTTGCACCATAAATACCAGTTGAAGAAGTATAAGTGCGATCGAGCGAAACAGTACAATTTCGGATTGTTACATGTTGGCAACCACTTATAGGTTCGATGCTTTTTAAGAGCCCATAGGCAAATTCCATCTGCATTTCAGGAGTAGTGTTTAATGGGTTTTCCTGTAGGTCGATTCCATCAAACGTAATATAGTCGCCTCCTTCAAGCACAATAATGCCATCATACGAAAAATCCGTTCCAGGGCTAGCCGTTATAAGCGGGTTGCTGCCAGAACCTGTTTTACTAAATAGAATCGGAGAAGTTGGGGATCCTGTTGTGGTGATATGGCCCGCCATTGCATCCGGAAAAGTCTCAGTATAACCAGCCGGTACATAAAAAGTAACACCAGAGGTAGTGCCATTTAGGTTTAATTCTGAAATAGCCGTTGCCAAGTTCGGAAATTGTGTGGAGCCAATTGTGAATGAGCCATTTAGTTGAGAAAACAACTGATTCATGAATAAAAATCCCAAGAATAAAAGGGTCAATTTTTTCATCCAAAGTAAGTTTTGATTAGTAGATATACGTTGAATAAGTATTATAAAAATTATGATACTACCCAATCGAACAGCATCTAACATAGGCTTAGATTCATTGTTCAAGGATTAATGTTAATTAATTGTAAACATTAAAAATATGGTCAATAAGCGTTCCGTATAGTTTGTTTCGTTGAGCTACCTTAAATATTAATCAGGATAACTAAAACCTACCCAGTTGTTGTTCAAATTTTTATGCTTAAGCTTATTTCGACCGTTGGATTAATCAAGAATGGGACGAGTCAATACCGTTCAATTACGCTAAAATTATTTTCAATCTATCACATTAGTGAGGTTTTCTTATTCATTTGATGCTAAAGCCCCCTAATGTTTTGCCAATAAAATCACTAATAGCAAGCTTTAACGATAGGAAATGGGTGTCTTAGACTGTCTCGATCTTTATTGCCCTATTTTATAACTTTTTTGGCTGGTATAGCGTATAAATTCATAGGCCAGCAATGCCCTTCGACGCGCAACCTAAATAAAATAAATTGATGTAATTTTTGCTACAGAGGCAAAGTTCAAAAAGTAGGCTCTGGATTCCTAAATTCAATAAAACAATAAAATTCTCATTCATTTTCGTTAATCTGAAAGGCTTTCGTTGTGCTGTAAAGCTTGCTAACATAAACTTAACAAAACCTTTTAAGTATCAGGCCTATTTTCCCGTAAACATTCCGTACCTTTGCACCCCCGTTTGGGAGGATACAAAAATCTATTTAACATGAAGAATATCAGGAATATTGCTATTATAGCCCACGTTGACCATGGAAAAACTACCTTGGTTGACAGGATTTTGCAACAAGTGAAACTTTTCAGGGCAAACCAAGAAGTTAAAGAATTGCTCCTCGATAGCAATGACCTTGAGCGTGAGCGCGGTATCACAATTTTAGCCAAAAATGTATCAGTAAGGTACAAAGGAATTAAGATTAATATTATTGATACACCCGGCCACGCCGACTTTGGTGGAGAAGTGGAACGTGTGTTGAATATGGCCGACGGTGTTTTGTTGTTAGTGGATGCCTTTGAAGGCCCGATGCCTCAAACCCGTTTCGTGCTTGAAAAAGCCCTTGAACTTGATTTAAAGCCTATTGTAGTTGTTAATAAAGTTGATAAACCCAATTGCGACCCCGAAAAAACACAAGAAGATGTGTTTGACTTGATGTTCTCGTTGGGTGCATCTGAATACCAGCTTGACTTTCCCACCGTGTTTGGCTCTTCTAAGCAGGGCTGGATGTCAGATGATTGGAAGACTCCTGCCGAAGATATTAGCTATTTGCTCGATACCATTATTGAACACATACCAGCCCCCGAACAGCGTGAAGGTAATTTACAATTGATGATTACTTCTCTTGATTATTCTTCGTACTTGGGCCGTATTGCGGTGGGCAGAATTACGCGTGGGCAAATAGTTGCCGGCCAAAGTGTTTCGTTAATGAAACGTGATGGCGTTATTGCCAAATCCAAAATCAAGGAATTGTATGTTTTTGAAGGTCTTGGCAAAGAACGTATCAAAGTTCCCATCGAAGCGGGTGAAATTTGTGCAGTCTTAGGGCCTGAAGATTTCGAAATTGGCGATACCATTGCCGATTTTGAAAATCCAGAAATGATCCCCCCAATTAAAGTTGATGAGCCAACAATGAGTATGTTATTCACCATCAATAATTCACCTTTTTATGGAAAAGAAGGCAAGTTGGTTACCTCTCGGCATTTACGCGATCGCTTATTCCTCGAAACCGAGAAAAACCTTGCCTTGCGTGTTGTTGAAACAGGCTCTCCCGATTCTTATTTGGTTTACGGGCGTGGTATTTTGCATTTGTCCATCCTTATCGAAACAATGCGTCGCGAAGGCTATGAGTTTCAAGTAGGTCAGCCAAGGGTTATTATTAAGGAAATTGATGGGGTAAAATGCGAACCTATCGAAGTTTTGACCGTAAACGTGCCAGAAGCATTTTCAGGTAAAGTAATTGAGCTGGTCTCGATGCGTAAAGGCGAATTGCTAAGCATATATGCTAAACACGAGCGTTCGTATCTTGAGTTTAATATCCCGGCACGTGGAATCATAGGACTTCGTAACCAAGTTTTAACTGCTACCGAAGGTGAAGCCATTATGGCACATAGGTTTAGGGATTTCGAACCTTGGAAGGGCGAAATGGGAATGCGACGCAACGGTGCTTTGATAGCCATGGAAACAGGTACCGCTATAGCATACTCTATTGATAAGTTTCAGGATAGGGGCACCTTTTTTATTGAACCCAACGATCCCATTTATGTTGGGCAGGTAATTGGCGAATATACACGTGATACTGACTTGATACTGAATCTTATAAAAACGAAAAAGCTTACCAATGTACGTGCTTCGGGCTCCGACGAAAAAATGATGATTCAGCCGGCTCGCAAATTTTCGCTCGAAGAAGCTATGGAATACCTCGGCGACGATGAATACTTGGAAGTTACCCCAATGTCGTTAAGGCTTCGTAAGATTATCCTCGATGAAAATGAGCGTAAAAGATTGAAGAAACAAGAAATTGCATGATGATTTGCTGATTTATCCGAGGTGTTTTCTATCTTTACCAGCAATTAGGGCCAAAATTATGCTGTATGAAGATATTTCGTGTTCCCGGAGAGAACTTTAATTTTATAACAAAGTTCAACCTATTTGTAATCAGTCTGTTGATAATAATCTCGATTTTCCCTCGCGAAGGAAAATTCAAGTATGAGTTTACAAAAGGTAAGCCTTGGATGCACGATGTTCTTATTGCCCCTTTTGATTTTGCAATCTTAAAAACCAACGAAGATTACCAGCAAGAAAAGAAAAAGGTACTTTCCGAAGTACGGTTTTATTTCAATCACGACCAATCGCTTACGGTAAAAAAACGCAATGAGTTCAAATTAGAGTTGCTAAAGTTGCTCCATTTGATGCCACGCGATACTATTCAGAAAACAAGTCCCGAGGCCAAAGTTTACCATTCGGCATTGCAATTGTTTGATAGTCTTTATTTTCAAGGTGTTATTGAGCCTATCAGCAGCCTCGAGAAATCGAGTGGGAGTAAGCCCGTGATAATAATTCGCAACAACGTAGCCCAAGAGTGCCGCCTCGACCATGTTTTAACGGTTTCTACAGCACAACAATTTATTACGAACCGGTTAAACGCTATTCCACTAGCTTTCAGGGATGATATAAAGAACTTGCTGGATCGCATGATGTTTCGGAATATTATCTACAATGATCAAATCACGGCGAAAGCAGGCGAGGAATTAATCTCGAGCCTTTCGCAAACACGTGGGATGGTTCAAGAAGGCGAAAAAGTTATTTCACGGGGCGAAGTTGTTACAAACGATAAATACCAAATCCTGATATCACTTAAAAAAGAATATGAAGTCCGATTGGGTTCAAATTCAAAGTATTTTGCCATTTTGGCAGGACAAATAATTCTTATCGTACTCGCGTTGGTGGTTTTGGGGTTGTTTTTGTACTTTTTTCGCCCCGAAATTTTTGAATCAAATAGCAAGGTTAGCCTTATCTTATTAATAATCATTATGATGGTGTTTGGGGTGGCCATGCTGATGCGTTTTCAGCCGTGGCTACTATATGTGGCACCCCTATGTTTGGTACCTATGGTTATGCGCATCTTTTTCGATACACGGGTAGCTTTGTATGTTCATATTATTACCATTATCATCATCGGTTTTTTGGTTCCAAATAGTTTTGAGTTTGTCTTTCTCCAACTGATCACAGGTATTATTACCATTTTTAGCGTTGTCAACTTTAAGCGAAGGCAGCAGTTTGTGTTAACTTCATTATTGGTATTTGCTTCTTATTCAGTAGTATATATTGGATTGTTTCTAATTCAGGAAGGCCAGTTGCAAGGTATTAAATTGTTGAATTTTAGTTTATTTGCCTTTGCAGCGCTTTTAATGTTGATGGCATATCCTTTAATAGCAATACTCGAACGAATTTTTGGGTTGGTTACGGATGTTACCTTGCTCGAGATTTGTGACACCAATTCAAAGTTGCTTCGTGAACTGTCCTCCCGTGCACCAGGAACATTCCATCATTCGCTTCAGGTGGCCAATCTTGCCGAGGAAATTATTTCGGAAATTGGAGGTAACCCTTTGTTGGTGAGGGCAGGTGCCTTGCATCACGACATAGGTAAGATGGAGATGGCTCCCTATTTTATTGAAAATCAAGCTACGGGCTACAACCCTCACGAAGAGCTTACTCCCGAAGAAAGTGCCGAAATTATTGTTAGCCATGTAAAAAGAGGGGTGGAGAAAGCCCGCAAACACAACCTACCGGAGGCAGTTATCGATTTCATACGTACCCATCACGGCACCCGTACCACTGGATATTTTTATTATCAACAAAAGCAATTGATGGGCGATGAACCTTTTGACGATAAGTTGTTTAGGTATCGTGGCCCCGTGCCTTTTTCAAAAGAAACCTGTGCCATGATGGTGGCCGATTCAGTTGAAGCGGCTTCACGTAGCAATAAAAAACCCGATGAACAGAGCATTAATACCTTGGTTGACCGTATTATTGATCAGCAAATTGCCGATAAGCAGTTTGATAATGCCGGGATTACATTTAAAGAACTTACAAAAATCAGGAAGATACTCAAAAAGAAGCTCATGCATATTTACCACATCCGTATTGAGTATCCTGGATAGTAGCTAATTGCAGCTACGCTCCACATTGGTTTTTGCATCGTTTGCATTCTTACTCATTGCATTTGGTTCCAAAAACTCGGAACTGCGGTAGCCCCTGCATTTTCCCATTCGCAAATCTCCACATTTTGCCTCTACGAGGCCTTGATCATAACGTCTTAAGCATCTGCATATTTGCAC
>CAZKHA010000057.1:8701-19823 GCA_964552325.1 uncultured Bacteroidales bacterium | reverse complement strand
CATAAAGTAACGAATAATTTTTATCCTGCACAAAATTTACCCACAAGAAAGTACCATTCTAAACACTTTTGCCCAGCAAAACTCTTAGAAACGGATACATCCCACCTGATACGGACTGTAAATAGTACCAATGGCCGGTTTTAATTAGCACAAACAATGCAGCTGTAAGCTTGCTTACGTGCAGTATTGGGCTTCCTTAAAACTTACCGATTGCTTCAGTAACGTTCAGAAAGAAAACTAACTGTGGTTTCAAATTGTAGAATTATTTCATTCTCCTCCGGCTTTATTGAATTCTATACAGTTTTCATGTAAAAAAGTTTCAATAGCCCTTAAAGAAATGTGAATAAGTTCTCCGGTACAGTTTCAAAACTTCATTCTGAATAAAAAATTGCCTCTTGTAGCCAATTTCTTCAGCTTATTTACCACATCTAGCATGTACTTTAACGTAATTATCTGTTAACGTATGCTTTATATTCATTCAAGATTGTTGTAAGTTCTTTATTAGCCTTCAATTATTTTATTCACCCGCACCATTGTATCTTTGCATTCCAAATCATTTTCTACCAGAAACCCTCTAAATCAACTAATAAATGGGAAAGATTAATTCGGAACCCCTGTTCTCGAAACGATGGTTCATCAATTATGGGCTCATTGTATTAGGGGCGTTTATCCTATCTGCTGGTTTTGTGCTTTTTATTAACCCATATAAAATAGTACCCGGTGGTGTTTATGGAATAGGTATTGTGGTTCATTATCTTACAAAAGGAATGCTGCCCTTTTGGCCTGATGGTATTCCTATTGGTTTGGTGGGTCTTAGCCTCGATATACCGCTTACGCTAATAGGCATTAGGATCCTAGGCCCAAAGTTTGGTGCTAAAACGGTTGTGGGATTTGTTTTGATGTCGGTTTTTATGATGATACTAACCAGTTTAATCGGCGAAAACGACCCTTTAGGCCTTGCCAATGATTTGTTGTTGAGCTGCATATTTGGTGGTGCCGTAATAGGCATCGGATTGGGATTGATGTTTAGAACAAAAGCTACATCGGGTGGCTCTGACATCATAGCCATGATGATTTCAAAGTACACCGGAATGCCCCTTGGCCAATTAATGATTTATGTTGATTCTGTTATTGTGCTGGTTGGTCTGGTGGCTTTTGGCGATTGGAAAATCCCCTTGTACTCGTGGATAGTCATTTTTATAGCTGGAAAGGTTATAGATGTTGTTATAGAAGGTATTAACTTTGAGAAGTCAGTGTTTATAATCTCTGAGAAGCATGTTGAAATCCGCGATAAAATCATTAACGATATCCACCGTAGTGGAACTTTTTTTGATGGGACAGGAATGTACAACGGCCAACCTAAACGGATTATCCATACCGTTGTTTCGCGCAGGGAGTTAGCTATTTTGGTTGATTATATTCACCAGATTGACCCTACGGCATTTGTTACCATAACCGATGCAAGTGAAATACTTGGAGAAGGATTTAAATCATTAGAAGACAAAGTTTCAGCATAAATTTGGTATAGTATGGCATTTATTACGTACGAAAAGCTCTTTACCCCACGTTGGTTCAAAGCTTATACATTAATATTAATTGGGTCGTTCTTGATTGCCTTAGGCTATGTACTTTTCATTACGCCCTATAAAGTAGTGCCGGGCGGTGTGTATGGAATTTGCATCATCCTTCACCATACCATCGGCGTTCCGGTGGGCCTAATGGCTTTAGCTTTTAATATTCCGCTTACCATTTTGGCTATCAAAGTTCTTGGGCCAAGGTATGGCGCAAAGACCATTTCTGGGTTTTTGTTAACTTCGTTTTTTCTGGATGGTTTAACCTATCTTCTGGGTGAAGATCCTTTAAAGATTGGTGATGAAGTGCTTATGTCAGCGGTTTATGGTGGCCTTGTTATTGGTATTGGTGTTGGTTTGCTTTTTAAAGCCCGAGCCTCATGTGGTGGAACCGATGTAGCTTCGATGATGTTGTCGAAGGTAACGGGTTTACCTGTTGGGCAATTGATGATTTATGTTGATTCGGTGATTGTTGTAGGAGGATTGGCAGCTTTTGGCATCTGGAAAATCCCCTTATACTCCTGGGTTACCATTTTTGTGCTGGGCAAGGTTGTTGATACCGTTATGCAAGGCCTCAGCTATGATAAATGCCTCTTGATTGTTTCTGACAAACACCAGGAAATTGGAGAAGTTATAACACATGATATACACCGCGGAGGCACCTTGCTTTCAGGTCGAGGGCTTTACAACGGAAAGGAGCGAAAAGTCATATTCTCGGTAATGAACCGAAGGGAAATGTCAGTTTTAGAAGCTCAAATAAAGCAAATTGATCCAAAGGCCTTTATTACTGTATTGGATGCCAATGAGATACTTGGTGAAGGGTTCAAATCATTAAATGAGAAAATTGCTGACGATTAATTGATATACAAATACTTAGAACAAGAAGTTCAATCCAATGTACATCCCGTCCTTGCCGTCGCGTTTATCGAGTGCTTTGCCATAATCAATAGCAATTACAAAGTTTTGGTTCATGGCTATGTGTACACCTCCACCGAGTGAGGGGTGAAGCGTTTCTTGGTCAGTGCTAATATAAGAGTTTCGCTCGGTTTCCGGAATTTGGCTCAAATCAACCTCATGTTTTTTTACTACCCTTCCAAAATCGGCGAATCCTGACAGAGCTATATAGAAGTTCTGATTCCAAAAATACCCCTTAAGCGCTTTCCATCTAAACTCTAAGTTCCCATAAGCAATTGCATCGCCCACAATACGATTCATCCGTATGCCCCTTAAACTTTTACCTCCACCAAGGCCATCAACCGTAGTGGTTTTTGGAAATGAATTAAACATATACGATTGCATAAAAAACGGCGTTTTGCCCGTCAAGGTGCCTTGGTAGCCTATCCTGCATGCCAGCGATAGCCTATCTTTAACCAAGGTAAAATATTGGCGATGAATTAGTACAAGTTTTGAAAAACCTGTTGTACTACCTATAAATTCTGGCGATGTTGCTAAAATTACTTCTGACCACATGCCTTTCATTGGGTTGGGCTCATTATCGCGGGTGTCGTACACTAAACCCGTTTTTAGTACGCCCAAGCTTCCCCCATCTTTTTCGGCTTCTGTTATTACGCCCCAATCCACATATTTCTGGTATAAACCATCCACCACGGGTAATAGATTATTGGTATCACGTCCTTTGTTAAGTGCTTCAATATCAACATTACCCATTTCAATGTCGAAAAAGGCAAATCCCAATAGCGCCCTAAAGTGTTTGTTTTTTAGCGGTTTCTGAAATCCAACATCCAACCTTAGCAGTTTCCGTTCTAGCTTATAAAACATTTTTGAACTATAAGCCTCGTCATCGGGTGTCTCCCATTCGGGATTGTATTGCGCTTCATAGCCATTAAATCCATAAAAATCAAGTGCCTGTTGGGTTAAGTAACTAAAGTCAGAGGTAATACGCAGATCCCAGGGCAATAAATACTTTGAATCGAAAAACAACTGATTGATACCACCACCTTTGGTTGTGCGCGACCACTCGGTGTAAAACGAATACTTGTAATCTGGATACCGACTTCCATCGCCATAGTTGAAAATATTGGCTAAAACACCATATTGAAATCCTAAATCACTATTAAACAGCACCGAAGGCAATGCACCAACATTCCATCCAGTCTTCTTTTTTTCTGGATGGCTTGCTGTTTTGAGCGTATCGGTACCTTGGGCTAATAAATTCATGACTCCAACTGCCAAAATAAGTAGGATAAGTGTTCGTTTCATATACTTGTGGTTTGGGTACCTCAAACGTAATCCAAACAATTTTGATATGCAAGCCCTTTGGGCTTTTTATACGTCGTTTTGTGGCCTGTAAACCTATATTCCATACTTTTGCGTTTGTTTTTAAATGCACGTTTGGCACAGTTTTGCAGTGCTTGGTTCATCTTCTACTGATGATGTTTTTGTAAATAATTGTAATACAGATAATTGTTATATCTTATGAAAAAATTGACGTTCTTGTTACCCCTTATGTTGTTAGCGATGCTTTCTATCGAGGCGCAAACCTACAAACCAGGTGATTTTCGCAAGGTTTCATTAAGCCTTGATTTGTTTAATGATTTTTGGCAAAAAGTCCCTACCGGAGTTGATGCTGCCAATTTTAACAGGGGTGTAAATGTTAATTTTCTCATAAACAATCATATAGGGGAAAGCAATTTCGATTTTAGTTTTGGCGGTGCCATTGGAGTGCATAACTTATATACCGATTCATGGATTACTGCACCCGGTGATTCAAGTTACTTTGTTAAGATTCCAGATAGCTTGAGCTACACCAAGTATAAGATTACGTTGGCCTATTTTGATTTTCCTCTTGAGATTAGGTACCGTTCAAAAGGCAGTTTTAGGGCTTATGCAGGAATAAAGTTTGGAGTTCTTATTGACCATCATTCAAAGTATAATGGACTTGACCCTTATGGAGCAGGATATAATGTAACCATAAAGCGTGACGATGTCCGTTTTGTGAATTTCTGGCGCTATCAGGCATATGCTAAAGTTGGTTACAAGCAATTTAGCGTTTTTGGTGCTATTGCCCTAGATCGGGTTTTTAAAACCAGCCAAGGGCCTGATATGTACCCCATTTCAGTAGGGATTAGCATTAACCCCTTCTAAATCAGCAAAAAAGTTAGTAAACTAATTGCAATGCCCATCAAATAACCTGTATATACTTGTGCGGGTTGATGGGCATTGGTCTTTATGCGCGCATAGCAAACAGCTCCACTCAATATAACAAGGCTGGAGGCCAATAAAATTGGATTTACGGATAAATTATGGCTAATCAGCAGGAAAGAAGCTGTAACCCCGCCCATGGCCGTTGCATGAATGCTAATTTTCCAAAATAGGGTAATAGCTACAATGGCTAAGGCTATATAAACCGAATTTATAGTCATTAAGGTAATGGTTGCATCTACACCAGAGGCTGCTAGGCTGCGGTGAGTCATGAAAAAAAAGGCTAAGGTTGCGCCCAAAGGGGCCGCTCGTTCCTTGCGATCATGTAAATGAAACGATGAAATGGTTTTCCTCCAGCGTAATACAAGGATGGATGCTATTGGCAAGAGTGCTGTGCCAATAAAAATGACCATGACCAACTGCAGCTTAAGATCATAATCATATAATGCATTTATTACCCTATCAGTGTTCAGCAATAAGAACATTGAGTAAGAGGGTATAAAGAGGGGATGAAAAACGATGGAGATAGCCTTGGCTATGCGATTTCCCCAACTGCTAGCTGCTACTAATGCGTCCATTAAAGTTCTTTCCGAAGCCTTGCAACAGGTATGTTTAGTTGTTCGCGATACTTGGCAATTGTACGTCTTGCGATATTATACCCCTTGGTTTTCAGTATCTTCATCAACTCTTCATCTGTTACGGGTTTCGACTTGTTTTCGGCTTCCACACAATCAGAAAGTATCTTTTTTATTTCACGTGTTGAAACTTCTTCGCCACTATCGTTTTGAAGCGATTCGGAGAAAAACGATTTTAACAAAAAGGTGCCAAAGGCAGTTTGCACATATTTGCTATTGGCTACGCGTGAGATAGTTGATATATCGAGGCTTACAATTTCGGCAATGTCTTTCAAGATCATTGGCCTGAGCTTGGTCTCATCACCTGATAAAAAATACTCACGCTGAAACTCCATGATGGCTTTCATGGTAACATAAAGTGTGTTTTGCCTTTGCTGCAAAGCATCGATAAACCAACGTGCCGAGTCAATTTTTTGTTTAACAAATAATACGGCTTCTTTTTGTTGATTCGATCGCTTGCCTTTCGATTCAGAATAGGTTTCAAGCATATCAGCATAGGCACGGTTAACCCTAAGTTCGGGTGTATTGCGTGAGTTCAAGCTCAATTCGAGCACACCATCGCTGTTAAAAATTATAAAATCGGGGATGATATAGAAATTTGATTTATCTGATTCGCTAACCGAATTGCCCGGCTTTGGATTTAACTTAAGAACTTCATCAACTGCTTCTTTAAGCATTTGCTCGGTTAGGCGCGATTTTTTTACAATCTTGTCGTAATGTTTTTTGGTGAACTCATCAAAATACCTTTCTAAAAGCAAGATGGCATTTTGAACAGATTCTTTTTGTGTTTTTCGTTTGAGCTGAAGCAATAAGCATTCTTTGAGGGTTCGGGCTCCAACGCCTGCAGGATCAAACTCTTGTATGATTTTAAGAATTTTACTAAGCTCTTCTTTTGATGTTTCAATGTTTTGTAAAAAGGCAAGGTCGTCAACCATTGAGTCCAATTCACGGTTCAAATAACCAGAATCATCAAGGTTGCCAATCATGTGCAGGGCAATTTGATAAGTGCGCTCATCAAGGAATTTCATTCCAAGTTGTTGAATCAGCAATTCATGAAAGGTAATGCCCGAAATAAACGGGGTTTCGTGTTGCTCATCATCTGGGCTGCTATTGTTTGACTCGTACTTATATAATGGCGTATCATCGTCATCCATATAGTCTTCAATATCAAACTCATCCTCCTTGTTTGAGATGGGTTCCACTGGTTCCACAGGTTCTGCATCTTCGGTGTAGGTATCCTCGTCTTCACCAAAGCTATCCGCTGAATCGTTTTCGCTTTCGTTGGCTTGAAATTCATCATCCAATGATTCGCTAACATCCTCCAAGGCAGGATTTTCTTCAATTTCTTGTTTAATTCGCTGTTCAAGAGCCATTGAAGGTATTTGAAGCAACTTCATCAGCAAGATTTGCTGTGGAGATAGTTTTTGAAGTAACTTTTGCTGAAGTTTTTGTGTTAACATCTTTTTTTTCAGCGAATTAGTTTATATTGAGTTTGCTAAACATAAAAAAACAATCAATAGTTTTACTATTGAGTGTTTAGTATATCGACGATTTGGAACAAAGTTAATGAAACTTTGCATCAAAGCAAGCCCAAATTATAAACAAGGGCTGTCAGTAATGGCAGCCCACTATTTAAAATACAATATAAAATTTTAAAATTCAGCATTTTGTGGTGTTCTCGGGAAAGGTATCACATCGCGTATATTCGCCATTCCCGTAACAAAAAGCACCAATCGTTCAAAACCTAAGCCAAAGCCGGCATGCGGCACTGTACCAAATTTCCGTGTATCGAGGTACCACCAGATGTCTTTTTCTGGGATGTGCATTTCCCTTGTGCGTTCTAATAGTTTTTCGAGGTTTTCTTCACGTTGCGATCCACCTATAATCTCACCTATTTTTGGGAAGAGCACATCCATAGCTCTCACGGTTTTGCCATCGTCGTTCAACTTCATGTAAAAGGCTTTGATGTCTTTTGGATAATCGGTTAGAATAACGGGTTTCTTAAAATGTTGCTCAACAAGGTAGCGCTCGTGTTCTGATTGTAAATCCTTGCCCCAGCCTACTGGAAATTCAAACTCCTTGCCTGAATTCTCTAATATTTCCATAGCTTTGGTATAGGTAAGACGCTCAAATTCATTCGAAACAACCATCTTTAACCTATCTATAAGCTCCTTGTCGTACATTTCGTTTAAGAAATCAAGATCATCGTTGCAATTTTCTAGGGCATAGCTAATTAAATATTTTAAGAAGTCTTCTGCCAAATCCATATCATCGGTTATGTCAAAGAAGGCAATTTCGGGTTCAATCATCCAAAACTCGGCTAAATGGCGTGGGGTGTTTGAATTTTCAGCTCGGAATGTTGGGCCAAATGTATAAACCTGTGAAAGTGCCAAGGCACCAAGTTCAGCTTCAAGCTGTCCTGATACGGTAAGTTTTGCCTCACGACCAAAAAAATCGGTGGTATAATCAACCAAACCATTTTCGTTTTTGGGTAAGTTATTCATTTCGAGGGTAGTAACCCTAAACATTTCGCCTGCTCCCTCTGCATCGCTGGCCGTAATAATTGGCGCATGCAGGTAATAATAGCCCCTGTCGTTAAAATATTTATGGATAGCAAAAGCCATAGCATGCCGAATGCGCAACACGGCCCCAAAAGTATTGGTGCGAGGGCGTAAATGTGCAATGCTTCTTAAAAACTCCAGACTATGTCCTTTTTTTTGTAATGGATAGGTATCGGGATCAGCCGTTCCAAAAACGGTTATTTCTTTGGCTTGAACCTCAACAGATTGTCCTTGACCAAGCGATTGAACTAAAGTTCCACGCACACAAAGACTAGAACCCGTGGTGATTTGTTTAATAAGTTCTTCATCAAAGTTTTGTAATTCCACTACTACTTGAATGGTATGAATTACCGAACCATCGTTCAGGGCAATAAAAGCCACATTCTTGTTTCCACGGCGGGTACGTACCCAACCCATTACAACTATTTCTTTTCCAAATTCTTGCGATTTTAGCAAATCGGCTACTCTAATCCTTTTTTGCATCGGGTCTAATCAGTGTTAGGTTTTAATGTCTTCAAATTTCAATCAGCAAAGTTAGTGGCATTTTTCAAAATGCATAAATATTCGATTGTGTATATGTAAATTGATGCAACCTGTTTGCAAAAAATGCGTACAACCTGAGCGTTTTGTGCTGTAATAATCAGCAAATGAAAGGAATCTATTTGATTGGAATTGCTTAATTGTCTGAATACTTGCAGTTTAATATCCGAATAGCAAACCGAACTAAATTTTAACCCCTCAGGCAACCCTTTTCATAAACCTTAGTCTATCCAATGAATATGTTGAACGAAGCCGAAAAAAAGATACTCGATGGCTGCAAGGCTGGCAAGAGGTATTTTCAAGGTTTACTCTATCAACAGTATTCGCGTTCTTTGTTTGCTGTTTGTTTGAGGTATTCGGGCAATCACGCTTCTGCCGAAGATTTGCTTCAAGATAGTTTTGTCAAGATTTTTAAAAGTATTGGCGACTTTAGGGGCGAAGGCAGTCTTGAAGGATGGATGAAACGGATTGTAGTTAATACAGCCCTTACCGACTTCAGGAAGAAGTCTATCAACCTGGTTTATACTGGTTTTGATGCCGTTACGGATGTGGCTGATGAAGATGCATCCGATTCTTCTATTGAATTAAGGGTAGCCCCGGAGCATGCTAAAAAACTCATGACGTTTATACAGAACCTACCTGCAGGATATAAGCACGTGTTCAACTTGTATGTTTTTGAAGATTATACACATAAAGAAATTGCCGATTCATTAGGCATCTCTGTTAATACCTCTAAATCACAACTAGCTAAAGCCAGAAAGTATCTGCAAAAACAACTTGCAGACAACAATCTGATAAATTATTGAAATTGAACTAATTAATGGAAAACGAACCAAATAAGATAGATGATCTTTTCAGGGAATCCCTCAAGGGCTATGAACCTGAGCCTTCGCGCAAGGTATGGCGAGGCATTGGGATCATGTTGGCATTGGGAGAATTCCTGAGGTTTAGTTTCACCAATTTCTCACAAAATATTTTTCAACTACTAGTGGCCGGTGGTGCCGCTACGGCTGTTGTGGTTGGTGCCGTAACCATTTTTACACCCGATAAACCGAAAGAAACTAAGCAATCGATTGTAAATAAGCCAACTACAGAAGTTCCACATCAAAATCCTGACATAGACAAGCAGCATCAAGCTATTGAAAATGTTGCTACCATAGAGCCCAAGCGCCGCCTTGTTAACTATCAGCAAATAAATGATAAACAGGAGCAAAAGCAAACAGTTCTTCCCGAACCAATGGTAGTTGATATGGTAGTGCCCGTAGCACCAGCGCGAACAACTATTAACAGCATTCGTGCCATTGGCGTTTCAGGTTTTCCTTTAGGATTTGGTAATCCATCCACCACAAAAAACATGGCAGATTACGCGCCTTTTTTACGTAACCAATTATCAAAGTACCAAGAAGCCTACGTGCCTAAAACCTCGTTTTCGATAACTGCAGGCTATGGAGTTGACCAACTAACCATTGCAAAAGCCAACGAATCAGTAAACTTTCTTTATAATACCGCCGACCTTGGCTTTAGGATTCAAAAAGGAAGGGTTTACCTTCAAACAGGCTTAAGCGCCTCTTATCAGTTTGACAATGGGTTGTACAGCGTTTCGTCAAAATCGTATGATAGTGTAGGCTTCTATTATAATGTACACTATTATGTTCCTGATCCATCTCATCCCGAATCGGTTATTCTGGTTACATCAAAAGTTACACTCTACGATACCATCACCCATCATGCCTCTGTGCAAACCACCAATAAATACTTAAACATCCAAATACCATTGATTGTAGGGTATAAGGTGGCGGATTTCAAGCGATTCTCGTTTTATGCTTTTGGCGGTCCAATTATTCAGTTTACGGCCAACAAGAAGGAACCAGCCCTAACCTATATTGCTTCTGATTTGTATCCTGCGCAAATATCCAATCAAAGCCCTATACGCCTTGATACTTATTGGCAATTAACCGGTGGATTGCGGGCCTCGGTAATTCTTACCAAGCGCTTTAGCCTTGAAGTGGAACCCAGTTATAAATGGTACTTTACCAATTTGTACAAAGATGCAAATTATAACAATCCTTTCTCTGTTGGGCTAAGGGCGGGAGTAAGTTTTTCGTTCTAGTTAGCCGAAATATTACCATTTAAGAGCAATTTTTTATAATTTTGTAGGTTCGCCCTAATTATAAGGGTTTAGTGCAACTTTTGAACTACTCGGTTATTTTGTAATAAGCTGAAATGTTGGCAGAAATGAACAGGCTACTATTTTTGTGTATTTCATTGGTGTTGGTTTTAGCCCAAAGCTTAGTTGTTAAGGCAAGACCTTCCCTTGCTTCTACCCTATTGGCAGATACTTGTATTGCACGGTTTGATTTTGTGCAGAATATTAACAACCCTTTAGCCTTGCAATTTACCGATTACAGTTCTGGGGATCTAAGTTTTTGGGATTGGGATTTTGGCGATGGCACACATTCAACCCAACAAAACCCATTGCATCAATTTCCTGATTCTGGCACCTATGTAGTTTGTCTTACGGTTTCATCGCCTGTTAAAGAATGCTATGATACCTATTGTGATACGATTACAGTTCCAGTTCCGTCCGATTGTTTTACACCTTTTACATATTACCAAGTTCCTGAAGACCCTTTTCAGGTTTTTTTTACCGCCC
>CAZKHA010000057.1:0-8691 GCA_964552325.1 uncultured Bacteroidales bacterium | reverse complement strand
AACTGCCCGCTCATGGGATTTTGGCGATGGGTCGCAATCCAGTTCCCTGGCACCTTTTCATGAGTTTGCTGAACCTGGGGCATATGTTGTTACATTAACTGCTACCAACCATCACAATCCTGTATATTGTCACAGCGTGGTTTATGACACTATCAATGTGCGGATTGATGATTGCTTGTCTAATTTTACCTTCCAGCCAACTATGGGGTATCCCCTTGAAATACGGTTTACATCGCTAGCACAGGGCAGTTTTAACTCCATATTTTGGGATTTTGGTGATGGCCGAACCTCTAATGAAATGAACCCCGTTCATTTGTATTCCGATACAGGGACCTACAATGTTTGTTTAACAATTGGCAACTACAACTTCCCCAACTTTTGTCAAGATGTATTTTGCCAAACAGTAAAAATAGATCTTATTAGCTGTCAGTCATTGTTTTCATACGTTACCGACTCGCTCCTTCCTTTAAAAGTTACGTTTATTAACCAAACTATTGGAATAGCCAATCAACATGTTTGGCAGTTTGGCGATGGAACTGGTTCCGAAGAACTTAACCCTCAGCATCGATACAATTCACCAGGCAATTATCAAGTTTGCTTATCGGTGTTTAACAATCTATTCCCGGAGTATTGCGATGACTCTATATGTCAAATATTAAACATAGAACTAACCGAATGTGAGGTCGGTTTCGATTGGCAAACCGATTCACTGCGGCCACTGGAAGTTCAATTTAACTCGTTTATAACTGGAAATCCCGATAAAATAGTTTGGGATTTTGGTGATGGAACCATTGACGACTCACCCAATCCATTCCATATATATCCAGATACAGGAAGTTATCAGGTTTCAATAACCATCACCAATTCAAATTACCTCGAGTTTTGCAATGCCAGCCTTACCAAAACCTTACTACTTGATATTAAACACAAGCCCAATCCAGATTTTGTTTGGGTTTTTGATTCGCTCGCAACAACTCCAAACCAGTTTCATTTTAATGACAAATCAATAGGAAATGATATTCGAAAGTGGAGTTGGGCTTTTGGTGATGGGCTCTTTGCAAATGAGCAGAACCCAATCCATCAGTTTGAACAGGCCCTAACCTATAATGTATGCCTAACTGTTAGCGACTTTTTGCCACCCAAATACACGGTTACAGCCAAAGTATGCAAGCCATTGTCAACCTATACTTATTTTGATATTGGAGGATCAGTGTTTGATAGCGATTTCCCAATAAACAATCCTGTAAACAAAGGCGATACAGCTCGAGTGATTATTTATCGCAGTTATCCTGATGGCAACCTTGTTCCTATCGATACAGGGCTTTTCTATCAATTGGGGTATTTTTGGTTCTCGCAAATGCTTTCTAATGAGTATGTTATTATGGCGGAGCTAACAAAACACTCTAAACAGTACGGTAAGTTTTTTCCAACCTACGCCACACAATCAACCTTTTGGCAGGCATCGGATCCTGTAACACTGGTTTCGAATGTTTTTGACATTGATGTGCATTTGGTTGAAAAACCAACATATCCACAAGGGAATGGAAGGGTTGCGGGCATTGTGCTTAAGGTTCCAAATCAATATGCGCAAACCGGCGAGCCGATGGGCAATGCAAAGGTGTTTTTAGCTAGTAATAAGCATGTACTAATTGACTTTACAACCACCGATTCAACAGGGAAATTTGCCTTCAATAATCTTGCTTTTGGTGAGTATTTACTAATACCCGATGTTACAGGTTATTACTATCAAATGGATACAGCTTCTATAAGTGTGCTAGAGCCCGATTTTACACAAGGAGTATTAAAGCTTTGGCAAAACTATATTATACAGGGGCTTAAGCCTTTCCCTAGCGATGAATGGATACGAATTGCACCCAACCCCGTCGATGATATCCTTCAACTAACAATTGATAAGCCCGCCAAAGGAGCTTATAAGATCGAAATTTACAATTGCTCAGGCCAGTTGGTTTTTGAACACGAATCAACAAATCGAAGCCAAAGGATCAATGAAAGTATTCCTATCAAACATTTGCCTCAAAGTGTTTATTTACTGCGGTTTACAAATAGCGAAGGAACAAAAGCTGTTTCTTTTATCAAAAAGTAGTAATTAGGTTGATAGGTTTTTTTACTTTTGGCACATCATACTGAAAACTAAAAAATGGATATTCTTGGCATTGATGTAGGAGGTAGCGGCATTAAAGGTGCTTTGGTAAATTCTGTAACGGGTGAACTTGTATCTGATAGGCACAGGATACCTACCCCCTCACCTTCTACCCCCGAGGCTGTAATCCAAAGTATTGCCGAACTAGTAAAAATACTTGATTACCATGGGCCTATAGGCTGTGGCTTTCCGGCATTGATTAAAGATGGTTTTATAAAAACCGCCGCCAACATTGATAAGTCCTGGATAGATGTTGATACAAGACTAACCTTTGCACCAAAGCTTGGGCTGCCCTTTTATGTGGTAAATGATGCCGATGCTGCTGGTATGGCAGAAGTGATGTTTGGCACAGGTAAGGATTTTAAAGGAGTTATACTGCTGCTAACCATTGGTACAGGAATAGGTTCAGCATTTTTTACCAACGGGGTATTGTTGCCCAATACAGAGCTAGGACATATAAAAATGTTTGGCAAAAGTGCTGAGAAGTACTGCTCTGATGCCGTTCGAACAAAAAAGAAACTATCCTGGAAAGAATGGGCTTTTAGGTTTAATGAGTATGTAGAATACATGGAGTTTTTGTTCTCGCCTGACTTGATAATTCTAGGTGGTGGAGCCAGTAAAAAGTGGGACAGCTTTAACCAGTCATTACGCTCAAAAGCACCTATCGTGCCAGCTATGTTGCGTAACAATGCCGGTATCATTGGAGCTGCCGCATGGGCTTTGTCCAAAATTCAGGAAGAAACCAAGCTTCCGTAGTTTTTGGTTATTTTTGCATGCTAATAGCACCCTGCCTTGAAATTCCCCGAAATCTTAGACTTCTATTTGGCCGATAAACGAATCGGGCAGCTAGGGGATTATCTATCTCAACCCCATTCTCGCGTACATGTTAAAGGGCTAAAGGGCTCAGGATTATGTGTTATAGTTGCTGCTATACACAGAGCCCTCAAAAATGTACAGCTTATAGTTCTTGAAGACAGGGAACAGGCTGCCTATGTTTTCAACGATCTTGAGCATGTTTTGGCTGAAAAGGATCTTCCATTCGATAAACGCAAAGTCTTGTTCTACCCAACCTCGTACCGGAGACCTTACGAATTTGAAACCATTGACAATGCCAATGTGTTATCACGCACCGAGGTCATGAACAAAATCAATGCCCACAACCGCGAGTTGGTTATAATTACCTATCCAGAAGCCTTGAGCGAGAAAGTGGTCACCAAAAAATTCTTGCGAAAAAACACTCTTTCGTTAGCTTTGGGCGAAGAAGTTTCAATGGATTTTCTTACCGATGTTCTGTCAGAGTATAACTTTGAACGTGTTGATTTTGTGGTAGAACCTGGCCAATTTGCCATCAGAGGAGGTATAGTCGATGTATTTTCATATAGCCACGAATACCCCTATCGAATTGAATTTGAGGGTGATGAAGTTGGTTCAATACGAACTTTTAATCCTGCCTCACAACTTTCGGTTCAAAAAATGCCCCGCATTTCGCTTATTCCCAATATTCAAGATAGAGGTATTGAGGAGATACGGGAAGGTTTTCTGGATTATATTCCCCTTAACAGCATCGTATGGATTAATGATTTAGCTTTTATCTCCGAAAAGTTAACAAAGGAATTTGCAAAAGCCGAGGAGGTATATAAAACTTTAAATCAGACAATTAAGCATTTACCTCCCGAAAGTCTGTTCATGCGTGCTTCGGAATTTGACCGAAAATTGCTTGATTTCAATCTTGTTGGTTTTGGCGCCTCATTTAAATTGAAAAAAGAGGAGGTAGTATTCAACATGCTGCCGCAACCCATTTTTAGCAAAAACTTCAACCTTTTGCATAGCACATTGGCTAAATTTGCCTCCTTGTTCTATTACAGCTTTATTTGCTCTGACAATACACGCCAAATTGAACGACTTACAAGCATTTTGGCCGATTTGGGCAAACCAAGCCAAACACAAACAAAGGCTGATTTCAAACCACTTCCAATATCTTTGCACGAGGGGTTTGTAGATGAAGATTTGCGTATTGCCTGTTTTACGGACCATCAGATATTCGAACGGTACCATCGCTACCATCTACGCGAAGGCTTTTCGGGCAAAGAAAGCCTTACGTTAAAAGAGCTCTATAACCTGCAACCTGGCGATTATGTTTCGCATATAGATCATGGCATTGGCAGGTTCGATGGCCTTGAAATCATCGAGAACAATGGACGGCATCAGGAAGCTATTCGGCTAATTTACAAGAATAACGATGTGCTATATGTAAGTATTCACAGCCTACATAGAATAGCAAAGTACTTGGGCAAAGATGCTACTACGCCCATTTTAAATCGCTTAGGGTCAAATGCTTGGAGCAGCTTAAAGAACAAAACCAAGCAAAAAGTTAAAGATATTGCACGCAACCTGATTAGCCTATACAGCAAACGTAAAGCAAGCGAAGGTTTTGCCTTTTCACCGGATACTTATCTGCAGTATGAACTTGAGGCATCGTTTATTTATGAGGATACGCCCGACCAACTCAAATCAACTGCCGATGTTAAAAAAGACATGGAGCGAAGTATGCCAATGGATCGATTGGTGTGCGGTGATGTTGGCTTTGGCAAGACCGAAATCGCAATCCGGGCTGCTTTTAAAGCAGTTGCTGATAATAAGCAAGTTGCAATTCTAGTGCCTACTACCATTTTAGCTCTGCAACATTATAAGACCTTTCGCGAGCGCTTAAAGGAGTTTCCGTGCAAGGTAGAGTATATCAACCGTTTTAAATCGACCAGCGACCAAAAGAAAACCTTGGATGAACTTAAGCTGGGGAAAGTTGATATTTTGATTGGAACACACCGGCTAATTAGTAAAGATGTAAAATTTAAGGATTTAGGATTATTGGTAATTGATGAAGAACAAAAGTTTGGTGTTGCAGCAAAAGAACGGCTTAAGGAACTAAAAGTCAATGTAGATTCATTAACACTTACGGCTACTCCCATTCCTCGCACACTTCAGTTTTCGCTTTTGGGTGCCCGCGATCTTTCGGTAATTAATACCCCACCACCTAATAGGCAACCCGTTCAAACCGAAATACGTACATTTGGTGAAGAGGTTATACGCGATGCCATCCGCTATGAACTGGCCCGGGGTGGCCAGGTGTTTTTTGTGCATAATAGAGTGCAAAACATAATGGATGTGGCTGGTATGATAAACCGATTTGTGCCTGATGCAAAAGTCGCCATTGGGCATGGACAAATGGATGGGAAAAAGCTAGAGAATATCATGCTCGATTTTATTGATGGGGATTATGATGTGCTGGTGGCAACCACTATCATTGAATCTGGCCTTGATATCCCGAATGTTAACACCATCATCATTAATGATGCGCATCATTATGGTTTAAGCGATTTGCATCAATTGCGTGGCAGGGTTGGACGCAGCAATAAAAAGGCTTTCTGTTACTTATTATCCCCACCGCTATCAGCCCTAACCGATGATGCACGTAAACGCCTGAGGGCTATAGAAGAGTTTTCGAATTTGGGAAGTGGATTCAATATTGCCATGCGCGATCTGGATATTCGTGGTGCCGGCAATCTGTTGGGTGGCGAACAAAGTGGCTTTATTGCCGATATTGGATATGAAATGTACCAAAAAATCTTGGATGAAGCCATTCGCGAACTGAAGGAAACTGAGTTTAAGGACTTATACCCTGAAGATCCATCAAAACCTTATGTAGCTGAATGTGTTATAGAAACAGATCTTGAAATCCTGATTCCTGTTTACTATATTGGTAATCTTACTGAGCGCCTTAGCCTCTACAAAGAGCTCGATAATATGGAAACGGAAGAGGGTTTGATACTTTTTAGCGAACAACTAACCGATCGATTTGGCCCATTGCCAGCCGAAACAGTAGAACTAATCAACACCTTGCGCTTACGGTGGCTTGCCAGGGAGTATGGCATCGAAAAGGTATCCTTGAAGAATGGCTTGATGACTTGTTTTTTTGTAGCTAACCCAGAATCGGCTTTCTTCCAATCAGAAAAGTTTACCAAGGTACTCCGGTATGTACAAACTAACCCCAAAAGTTGCCGCATGAAAGAAACCGGCGAAAAACTTACCCTAACATTTATGGCCATAGCTTCAGTAAGCATAGCCTGCAATCAATTGCAGAGGCTAACTGAATAAAACTAGCAGCACTGATTTAAAACACTGAACTCCAAGCTTTAGCACTATTTAGATTGACTATTCTTTTTGAATTCCGTTCTGATTGTTGCTTATTGTGATGCAACGTCAATCCCAAATTTGGCACCTACCAAATCATATAATAGCTGCATAAAGTCTTGTGTTCTTATCAATCTGCACAATCTCGTGCATTACTCTTTGATGGTTATTTCGTCATTGCCACTCAGTTTATAAATGTGGCAAAAATCAGCTCCAATCAAATAAGGTTCATCCACCACTAATTTTTCGCCTATGAAGCCCCGAAAAGTAAAACGCTCTGAACTATTGACTAATATATATTGATAACTATCTTCAAGTACAGGATAGTAGTTCATAAAGGGTTTAACCCCATTCGTATTGTACCGAATGGTCTCTCCAGTAAGTTCCCTAACCGTATAGAAATCAGTCAAGGTATCTCCATTAATTTTTAGGCTTACAATGCGGTATTCTTCTGTACACATTACCTGAGGGACGTCTTTTTTTTCGGAGCATCCGAAGGATAATGACAATACTGCAATAAATGCAACGATAAAGGGAGTTTTAAAGGTTTTCATGGGACTATTGGCTTAGTTATGAAGTGGGTTAAAAACGTGAAGATTACCCCAAAAATTATGCCGTTATCAACAAATTATTCCGCTAAACCACCTTTAGTTTACACCCATTTAAAGCGGATTGCTAGCATCGAAGTTAGGTATAAGTTTGCTCATGCGGTAAGTATCGAGCCTATTGAAACTTTCGAGGCGTTCGTTTAGGGTTTCGGATGAAGGCGCATTCGAAAGCCAAGTCATTATTTCGTTGCGCGTTTCGATACGTTGTTCCAAAACAGCTAGGTTAATGGCTGTTTGGGCATCTTCGATATACATAAACTCACGCTTTAACATAATGGTATAGTGAGTGTTATTGTCAACATAACGCTGAACTTTGCGTTTGGCTTGCTGGTGTGCAACTATCCGCGATTTGATTTTGCTATACGTAGTCATTGTGATTAGTTTTTAATCATTATTTTGATTACTAATTAAGCAAAACTTTTCACAAAAGTCAAGTATTTTTTAAAAAAATGTGTAATAACTTGATTAACAATATATTTTATATGCTTCGGAAACTAATTGTTGAGTACGGCTAAGCAGGAAAGAGCAGAATTTCTTTCCAAATGACCATGAATGATCCAAAAAAAATACACTTTGGGACGGTAAGCACCCTTGATTACTTACTAACTGGTAGAAAGCTTCTGATCGTTTTCATCGTCAACATACTCCAGAATATCAGCTGGCTGGCAACTCAAGGCTTTGCAAATCGCCTCTAGGGTGCTGAACCGTATCGCTTTGGCTTTACCTGTCTTTAGGATTGACAGATTCGATAACGTCAAATCAACTTTCGATGAAAGTTCATTGAGCGAGATTTTGCGTTTGGCCATTACAACATCCAAATTTACGATGATTGGCATAGTTTAAACAGTTAAATCGTTCTCATTTTGAAGTTCATAACCCTTTTTAAAGATAAGCGAAAGGATGTAAATTACGCCTCCAAAGAACAAAATTTCGCCGCTCCCCCATTCATACGCAATTTCTACTCCCTTATTTAACAGCCATTTACAATGAGCGTCCGCAATCAGTGCCAACACACCCGTTCCGATAGCAATGTAGCTTATTGTAACGAAAACCTGAACTAATTTACTGCTAAACGGTTTGTTAAGGTTAAAGTCCATAAATAGTTTAACTACTTGATAAGCCATATAAGCTTTGAAACCAGACAGTGCAATCATGTACGAAACTATCTGAATATAATGTAGTTGATTATATGTATAAAGGTGATAGAGGTTAAGATCCATATAGAGGTCTTTAGCTCCTTCGGGGTTTATAAACAGGCTAACGAAGAAAGAAAACAGGTAGGCTCCTGTTTTGATACAGAGTCCAATGAAGATTATCCAGAAAACAACATTCATAACTCTAAGCATAGTCGAATTTGTAATGTTCATAAGTAGTTGGTTTAAAATTTTTGCAAATATCAGTAAAAATTTATTGATAAACAATAAAATTTAAGTGTTTAACACTAAATTAATATGAAGAGCTTGTGTACTAGTAAACAATTACCTCAATTATAGCACATTACATTTTACCGCATGAAAATTATAGGTGGAACGGATGTGGGTCTGATTATTTCTTGATCCAGGGGGGCGCATCAAAAGCCTGTAAACGTGACGGTTTGATGCTGATGTTAAACCGATTGGAGCAGGATTACTGCATGATCCTGAAAGGGTGGTGCTTAACACCAAAACCCTGTCAACCTAGCGGTTGACTTGGTCTGCATTGTAATATCGCAGGATTATTTCATGATCCTGAAAG
>CAZKHA010000056.1:0-19887 GCA_964552325.1 uncultured Bacteroidales bacterium | reverse complement strand
TTATGTGGATGGTGATTTTATGAGCCGCAACAACATTAAACAAGGTATGATTACACTTCATCCACTAGGAATACCACATGGCCCGCACCCCGGAGCTGTTGAACGTAGCATTGGAGCCAAAGAAACCCGCGAACTAGCCGTGATGGTTGATACCTTTAAGCCCTTGATGATTACCAAGCAGGCCTTGGCTATCGAAAACCCCGATTATTATCTGTCGTGGTTATACTAAACCCGTTAAATACCATTCGATAACAATATTGTCCGGTAAAAAAGCAAAACATTTTAAGATTCCACGCCTCATTACATTACACTCCGAATCCCCTTATTTTTGCCTGACAACAATGATTAGCTAAAGCAATTCAAAAAAAATTAAACTATAAACTATATGATTATGGAAGATTTCCTCCCCATTAATGGAACCGATTACGTTGAGTTTTATGTTGGCAATGCCAAGCAAACTGCCCATTATTACCAAACCGCCTTTGGTTTTCAACCCTTGGCCTATGCTGGCCTCGAAACTGGCCTAAAAGACAGGACTTCATATGTGTTGAGGCAGGACAAAATTACTTTTGTTTTCACTACGGCCTTAACGCCCGATTCAGCGATTGCCGAGCACTGCAAACAACATGGCGATGGTGTGAAAATGGTGGCTCTTTGGGTTGATGACGCGCGCAAATCGTTTGCTGAAACTACCAAACGGGGTGCAAAACCTTACCAGGAACCTACTGTTAGTAGCGATGCCAAGGGCGAAGTGGTTGTTTCGGGAATACATACGTATGGCGAAACAATTCACCTGTTTGTTGAGCGCAAAAATTATCAGGGAATCTTCTTGCCTGGCTTTGTTAAATGGGATCCATTTTACAAGCCAGAGCCCGTTGGTTTAATGTATGTTGACCATATGGTGGGCAATGTTGGCTGGAACGAAATGAACGTTTGGGCCAAATTCTACGAAGAGGTGATGGGATTCAAACAACTTATCTCGTTTGATGATAAAGATATCTCCACGGAATACACAGCCCTCATGAGCAAGGTGATGGCAAATAGCAATATGCGGATTAAATTCCCCATTAACGAACCTGCCATTGGCAAAAAGAAATCACAGATAGAAGAATACCTCGATTTTTATTATGGTTCGGGCGTACAGCATGTGGCTATGGCTACCAATAATATCATCGAAACCGTTACGGCACTGCGCGATAGGGGCGTTGAATTCTTAAAAGTTCCACAAACATATTATTCTACTGTTCTGGATCGTGTTGGGCATATCGACGAAGACCTTGCACCAATAGCCGATCTTGGAATTTTAGTTGATAGGGACGAGGATGGGTATTTACTGCAAATCTTTACCAAACCTGTTGAAGACCGTCCAACCGTGTTTTATGAAATCATCCAGCGCAAGGGAGCCAAATCGTTTGGCAAAGGCAACTTTAAGGCTTTGTTTGAGTCGATTGAACTTGAACAACAAAGCAGGGGAACTTTATAATATAATTCTTACAAGATATTTACGACATCCAAAACTTTTTATGCATGATACAAGCCAATAATCCTGAGCGCAAAACTTGGCTCGAGGTGCCAGATGCAAGCGATTTCCCGATACAGAATATCCCTTTTGGGATTTTCCGTCATCCAGAAAAGGGTCCTTGTGCAGCCAGCCGCATTGGGGATACTTTAATTGACCTGAATGGATTGGCCAACAAGGGTTTATTGGATGATTGCAACTTGCCTAATGGCATCTTTGCCAATGCGTATCTCAATGATTTTATTGGTCTTGGAAGGCCAGTTTGGCGCCAAGTGCGTGATGCGGTTTCAAACCTATTTAGGGATGATAATGCCGTGATGCGCGATAATAAAGTTTTGCAAAGCGAAGTGTTGTTTGATGCTAGCTTGGTTGAGTTGCTGATGCCGGTGAGCGTTGGAGATTATACCGATTTTTATTCGAGCATAGAGCATGCTACCAATGTGGGTATTATGTTCCGCGACCCCGTGAATGCCCTCTTGCCTAATTGGAGGCATATTCCAGTAGGTTACCATGGCCGTAGTTCATCAATAGTGGTTTCTGGCACTAACATTTTACGACCCAATGGCCAAACCAAGCCCGACGACAGCCCTTTGCCGGTGTTTGGCCCCAGCAAGCAAATAGATTTTGAGTTGGAAATGGCTTTTATTACTGGCAAACCCAATAAGCTGGGAACTCCGATAGCCCTTGGAGAAGCCGAAACACATATCTTTGGTTTGCTGCTATTTAACGACCTTTCAGCCCGCGATATCCAAAAGTGGGAATACGTTCCCTTAGGCCCGTTTCTAAGTAAAAACTTTGGTTCGGTGGTATCGCCATGGATTGTTACACTGGATGCGCTGGAACCTTTTAGGGTGAAAGGCCCTGAGCAGGTTCCACAAGTTTTACCCTACTTACACCTTGAGGGGGCACACAATTTTGATATTAAGCTTCAGGTACATATTAAACCCAAAAGCTCCGAAAGCAAATTGGTATGTACATCCAACTTCAAGTATATGTATTGGAGTATGGCCCAGCAGCTTGCACATCAAACTATTAACGGTTGCAATGTAAACGTTGGCGATTTATACGGGTCAGGAACCATCAGCGGCCCTACGCCCGATTCGTTTGGCTCCATGCTCGAACTGGCCTGGAAAGGCACCAAACCCATCACCATGCCCGATGGCAGTCAACGCAGCTTTATCCATGACCATGATACTATTGTAATGAAAGCTTGGGCTGAGAATCAAGATGTACGTATTGGTTTTGGCGAGGCTGTCACTACAATTCTCCCAGCCATTCAACTATAAAAATGATGTGTGCTTCTACTATATCTTATCGGCATTTTGACCCTGCTACGCTTTCAGGGCAGGCTATGCAAGGCATTCTAACCAGTGCTATCGGGCCGCGCCCCATCGCTTTTGCAAGTACACTTGATGCCGATGGAAAGCCAAATCTTTCGCCATTTAGTTTTTTCAATGCCTTTGGGGCCAATCCCCCAATATTGGTGTTTTCGCCAGCGCGAAGGGGCCGCGACAATACCACCAAGCATACATACGAAAACCTGAAACGTGTACCGGAAGTTGTGATTAATGTGGTGAATTATGCCATGGTGCATCAGGTTAGTTTAGCCAGTTCCGATTACGATGCAGGTGTAAACGAGTTTGAAAAGGCTGGGTTTACCATGGAAGCTTCATCTTGTGTAAAGCCTTGGCGTGTAAAAGAATCGCCTGTTCAATTTGAGTGCAAGGTGTTGCAGATTATCGAAACAGGATTGCAAGCTGGGGCAGGAAACCTGGTGATTTGTGAAGTAGTACAAGTACATATACATGCGGATGTGTTGGATGATTCCGGAAAAATTGACCCAAACAAAATTGACCTTGTTGGAAGGCTAGGTGGTGAGTATTATTGCAGGGCTTCGGGTGATGCTATTTTTGAGGTAGAGAAACCGCTTGCAAAACCAGGTATTGGAGTAGATAATCTCCCGAAACATGCCCAACTTAGCCCAATTCTTACGGGTAACGACCTTGGGAAATTGGGAAACCTGAAACAACCCCCAACCGAAACCGAACTTAAGGATGCAAAAATGCTTCCCGAGATACAACAGCTGTTTCGGGCCACCACAAGTAAGGAGCAACTGCTCGAAAGCCTGCATGCTTTAGCTCGCCAAAGTATCGCCAAAGGCAAGGTTTACGAAGCCTTGACCTACCTTATGCTTATTGACTAACTTATACTGATTTAGCCATGGAAATGAACGACATACTTGAAAAATTGCCCTCGCATTTGATGAGTTTGGTAATTGAACAGCCGTATAATACCTATACAGCCCAGGACCATGCGGTGTGGCGTTATGTAATGCGGCAAAATGTTCGCTACCTAAGCACGGTGGCTCATGGCTCTTATCTTGACGGGCTTAAAAAAACGGGCATAAGCCTTGAGGCAATTCCGCATATGTATGGCATGAACCGCATTTTGCGCGAGATAGGCTGGGCAGCAGTTTGTGTGGATGGGTTTATTCCTCCGGCAGCCTTTATGGAGTTTCAGGCACATAATGTTTTGGTAATAGCCGCTGATATCCGCCCGATTGATCAAATTGGTTACACATCAGCCCCCGATATTATTCACGAAGCAGCCGGCCATGCACCTATTATTGCTGACCCGGTTTATGCCGCTTACCTTAAACGTTTTGGCGAAGTGGGCAGCAAAGCCTTTTCATCGGCTTACGACAATAGGATGTATGAAGCCATTCGTCATTTGTCAATCTTGAAAGCAGATCCTTATTCCGATCCCTTAGCCATTTCCGCAGCCGAGCAGATTCTGGAAGCCTTGTCGAAAGAGCAATCCGAACCCTCTGAATTGGCATTGATTCGAAACCTGCACTGGTGGACCGTTGAATATGGCCTAATTGGTGAATTGGATAATCCAAAGATTTATGGTGCAGGGCTTTTATCGTCAATTGCCGAAAGCTATTACTGCATGCAGCCCAAAGTGAAGAAAATCCCTTATACCATCGATGCGGCCCAGGTTAGCTTTGATATCACCGAACCACAACCCCAACTTTTTGTTACACCTGACTTTGACACGCTAAATGCAGTCCTCGAGGATTTTACCTGCCAAATGGCTTTACGACAAGGTGGATTAACCGGCCTAAACAAAGCTATCGCATCCGAAAATGCTGCCACTTGTGTGTTAAGTTCCGGCTTACAAGTTACGGGCATTTTTACAGAAGTTATTCAAAAGAACCAGAAACCGGTTTATTTCCGGACCACTGGGCCAAGCACACTGTGTGTAGATAACCTTGTATTAGAAGGACATGACAAAACCTATCATCAACATGGTTTTGGGTCGCCCGTGGGCTTAATCGATGGATTGGACGTTTATCCTGAAGAGGCAACAGACCAACAATTAGCCTTAATCGGGATTCGCGAAGGAAGCCCGGCTTTGTTCAAATTCGAATCGGGTGTAAAGGTTTCAGGTGTTTGCAAACAAATCCTCCGGCACAACGGCAAGCTGATACTCATTAGCCTAGCTAATTGCACGGTTACTTTTGAAGACAAGATTTTATTCGAACCTAGTTGGGGAATGTATGATATGGCCGTTGGGTCGTTAGTGGTTTCTGCATTTGCTGGCCCTGCCGATGCTAAAGCCTTTGAATTAAACTATCCGGTTCCTGCTGAAAAAACACATAAAATTGTACATTCCAACGAAGCGCTCCAATTACACAAACTATATGCGCAGGTTCGTGCCTATCGCGAAGGAAAGCCTAGTCAAAGTCTGGAAACCATTTGGCAACAGATTCAAGCTAAACACGCATCTGACTGGTTGTGCGCCCTGGAGATTCTTGAATTGGTAGCTGCCAATCCAACCCAAAACCAAATGGCTACCGAAATCAGACAGTTTTTATTTGCGAAAAAACACCAACAGCCTGAATTGCTTAAGCTTATTGAGGATGGACTTGCGCATATTTTGGAATCCTAAACCCTTTTGATTATCTGTGCTATGCAAAGTGATTTTGAAGGTTTTACGTTGCCACAACATTTTAGGGATATATTCATGGAAATGGGTTTTGGTAGCACTAATTCCTTTCAATGCGAACTGATTGAAGCCATTCAATTGAGGCAAAACCTTTGTGTTATTGCCCCCAGTGGCAGCCATAAAACCAGCCTGAGCTTGATGGTGTTGGTGCAACAACTGCTAAGCAATTTAAAACCCGGAACCATTCAATTACTGGTAGTCTGTACCGATGAACAGCATGTGCGCCAAATTGCTGCATTTATGCAACGTCTTTTGGGCGATTCAGGATGTGAAGTAGTTATGTTGTACAACAGCAGTGATGCTAGCCTTTTCAATATGCGAAAACAAGCCTTGGCAAAGGGGCCGGCCATTGTGCTTGGTTCAGCAGACCGGATTTTGGTACATCTGCGGCTTGGGAATGCCATGCTTACTAAACTCGATTATTTAGTGTTAGCCGATACCGACCGTTTGATTGATAAAGGATGCGCCGAAGACCTTGTGAAGCTTAACGGTTTTTTGAGCGGAAACGAGCAAGTGCTCCTACTCAGTTCTGCAAAACGGTCTGGAATTGAAGCGTTAATACAGCAAAGTAGCAGTAATCTTCCGTGGAAAGAAATAACCCAAGAAGCAGTTAGCTAAGCATTTATAAAACCACCAATTTGGCTGTATGAACAACCTTGCCTATCTCCACCTTAACGATATAAATACCAGTGATTAGTGTTGTGGCATCTATTGATAAGGAGGTTGTTCCGGGCTGTAAATCATACAATTTGAGAAGTTTTCCTTGCACCGAATACAGGCAAACACGAGAGGCCAAAGTCGATAAAGGAAGCCTAAGTTGGGCGATGCCTTTGATGGGATTTGGGAATTTGATGGCTTCGGCTGGGTTTTCAGCAATAGAAACCGAGGACGCCAAAGCGAAACGTTTGACGAAGTTCCAGATTTCCTGGCTGGCCGAGATATCGCGATTGGTATTTCCTAGGCCTGTGGTTCCTACCGAGCCCGGCCACGAATGGCCGCCATTAATGATTTTGTATAGCAATACTTCGGTTGAATCGTTGCATGGGAACCACGAATGTGTTTGCACTGTTGAGCCTTCGGGCACCAAATCGGGCAGGTTGGTTATAGTGGCATTGGCAGGACAGGCGTCATTGGTGCGCCATAGTGTTAGCACTTCATCAACACCCTTGTTTCCAAAGCCTCCGTTGTAAGATACTACCAAGTCATTGGTGCCATGCATGTGCATGATGGGGAAGGCACGGCCTGGTTCACATGCCGTCCAGGATGCGTCGGTCATGGTGCCAGCCACTGAAGCTATGGCGGCAATGCGGTTATTTAGTTCGCAGGCAAGGCGATAGCTCATAAACCCACCATTCGAGAAACCCGTTGAATAAACCCGGTTTAAGTCAATGTTGTATCGGCTGTGGAGTGAATCAATTAAGGCTGATAAAAAGCCCACGTCATTGGTGTTAGCTCCACCGGCAAAACCCACATTCCAGGTAAAGTTTAAGCCATCGGGGTACACCACCAAAAAGCTATCTTGTTGGGCCAGCAAATTAAAATTGCTAAACTGCATCATTTCATTGCCCGTTTGTGTAAGCCCATGCAAGGCAAATAGCAACGGAAACGAATCTTGGTTGGTGTGGTAGGTAGGAACATAAAGCGTATAGGTGCGTTCAGTTCCTTCAAACATGAAGCTACCCGTAGTTTGGGCTTTAAGTGGCTGCAGTCCAATAAAAACCAAAACAAAGGCAATGCAGAATAAAGTATAAGCTTTGATTAGTTTTATGTTTTTAGATGCGGTTCTAAATAGAAACTTTTTCATGTACAAGGATTTAGGTAGGCAAAAGTACACAAAAAAATGCCCAGCATAAAGCATTCATTAAGAAGAGGGTTAACGAGTTTTCTCCACAAAATCACCCCTTTGACAATAGACAGCGGTCATTAAAATTAGCGTTTATTGTGTGCCCATGCAAAGGTGGCTTCATTACTGGATAGTTAGCCTTTCATGCCTTATATTGATTTCACCATATTAAGATGATACGTTTGTAAATTATCTTCAAGCTCTTTCATCATTGTATGGGGCTTAATTCAGGCATTTTTACGTTGATTTACCCTTCTTTTGCATGTTCCTCAGATGGTTTGTTATCAATCGGATGTCATCTTTTTTAAGAATAAAAAGTTCTGAAAGCCCTAAGCCTGACATCCGTGTAAAGGTGATTACACACAGCAAGGTTGCAAAAAGGTAGCTAGCATTGGTGGCCCATGCCGAACCCAAAATGCCAAATAGCGGTATTAGCCACAAGTTTAAACCCACATTTATAACCAGCGAAGGAATCAGAAACCCCATGCTAATCCAAGGTTTGCCAATGCCGGCAAAATAGCTCTCGAGGATACGGAAGACCATGAAAATTACGATGCCGGGCAAAATAGCCTGAACTACCTGAATGCTTGGTATGAACTTCTCTCCAAAAATCAGGGGTAAAATAAAAGGGGTTAATAATGCCATAAGCAGGCCACCTACTAAGGCGAGTGGGAAGGCAAACCGTAGGAGACGTGCCGTGGTTTCAAGAATTTGCTCGTTGTTGGTGGCATTGGCTGTGCGGCTCATCAACACCACGCCCATGGCGTAGGGCAACAGCCAAAGTTGCTCGGTAATGGAAACCCCCAATGAATAAAACCCTACTTCTGACAAAGGAAGCATCCTTTTCAAAAGCAAAACATCAACCTTATAGTTCCATTGCAAAAGCATGGTTGTGAGCGCATACACAATGCCCATCTTAACCAAGCTGCGCAAAATATTTTTGTGAAAGATCAATCGTATGGTAAATTGGCGAACCAAGCCGAGTATTCCATAAATATTTACACTAAAGGTGCTCACCAGAACTGCCACCAAGGCACCTGTGATTCCAAGTTTAAAGCCCCACACCAAAATTGCTGATAAACATAGATTTATGGAGGTTGGCAACCACATTAACCTGTTGGCTCGTTTTATTTGCTCCTTGCCCATAAAAACCCCGCCTTGGTAATAATTGCCCACTAAAAATGGCAACATACACAACACCAACACTATCCAATACCATTCAAAGGTGTTGTCGTCAATAACCCAATAGGCAATGCCTGCAGCAAGCATGCTAAGGCTACCAGTAAATAGTTGCATTAACAGTATCGAAGAAACCGTGGCACTTTCATCAAAAACCTTGCGTCCCAAGTGATAAACTGCCGAACGGCCCATGCCCATCAGGGCTATACCCATCACCATCGAAACCACTGCAAACAGCGAACTATACACCCCATACCCTGTGGGGCCTAAGGTGCGCGAAAGCAAGATACTCAGCAGCAAGGCACTTGCCATGGCTACAATGTTGCCACTCAGCACACCGGCAATATCGGCAAAAAGGGTACGTTTGGCCATAAGTGGCCCCAAAATTACAGTTTAAAATCCAATCAAGCATTTCTGTAATTTTACGGCCTCAAACTAACGAGGATGCGCATACCGTTCAACAAACCTTTTTTCTGTGGTGGCGAAGCACACAACATGGCAATGGCGGCCTTTTCGGGTCAGCTTTCGGGCAATGGGGTCTTTACCCAAAAATGCCATGAGTTTTTCAGGCAGCGCTATGGTTTCAAAAAAGTTCTTTTAACTACCTCGTGCAGCGATGCCCTTGAAATGGCTGCTATTTTAAGCGAAGTGGGGCCAGGCGATGAGGTAATTATGCCATCCTTCACCTTTATGTCAACGGCTAACGCTTTTATTTTGCGAGGTGCTAAAATAGTATTTGCTGACACTTACAAACAGATTCCCAATATTGATCCGGATGCCATCGAAGCGTTGATAAACCCACATACCAAAGCCATTGTATTGGTGCATTATTCGGGCATAGCCTGCGATATGGACCGCATTATGGCGTTGGCACAAAAGCATAATCTTTTGGTGGTAGAAGATGCTGCCCATGCCGTTGATGCGTATTATAAAGGTAGGCCCTTAGGAAGCATTGGCCATTTTGGAACCTTTTCGTTTCATGAAACCAAAAATATTATTTCAGGCGAAGGTGGCTTGTTAGCCATTAATGATGAACGTTTTGCGAAGCGCGCAGAGATAATTTGGGAAAAAGGAACAAATCGTGCAGCCTTCCACCGTGGCGAGGTTGACAAATACGGTTGGGTTGATATAGGTTCATCGTATTTGCCTCCTGAAATGATTGCGGGCTTCCTGTTTGCTCAACTCGAAAATTTGGAAACTATTCAGAATAGGCGTATTAAAGCTTGGAATACTTACTATAACCTGCTGAAACCTCTTCAAGACAAAGGTTTTATTAAATTGCCATTTCTGCCCGATTATGCCACTCAAAACGGAAACCTGTTCTATTTCTTTGCACGCACACCCGACGAGCGCAACAGTTTGCTCGATTATTTGAAACAGCAAGGCATCCACGCGGTTTTCCATTACCTCCCGCTCGAAAAAAGCCCCTATTTTGCGCCAAAGCACGATGGACGGCAACTTCCTAATACACAATACTTTTCTGATTGTATTGTACGGCTGCCGTTTTTTGTGGAAATCAAAAAACGTGAAATTGAATATATTGCTAAAAAAATTGCGTTATACTTTGCATAACCCCCGAACAACATGGATAAAATCAAAAAAGAAGGTCGCTATTTACGTATTTATGAGCAACTTAGCGGCTTGCTTACCAAAACTACAAACCCCGAAGCTCGGATGGCAACTTTGGTTGCAGTGTTGCACCATAAGTTTAATTATTACTTCTGGACAGGTTTTTATTGCTTAATTGATGGGGAGTTGATTGTTAGGACCTACCAAGGCCCTGTGGCTTGTCAGGTTTTGGCTAAAAACAAGGGTGTTTGTTGGGCAGGCATCAATACAGGTAAAACCCAAGTAGTAGAGGATGTACACCAGTTTCCGGGACATATAGCTTGTGATTCAAGGTCAAAATCGGAAATCGTGGTTCCGCTACGCCAACAAGATGGCAGCATAGTTGGTGTACTGGATGTTGACAGCGACCAAGTTGCTTCGTTTGATGAGGTGGATGCTAAATGGCTCGAAAAAATTGTTCAACTCGTTTATAACGCATGAGCTCGCGTAATGTTTTGATAATTATAGTGTTATGCTTGTTGGTGGCATGTTCGGGTTTTAATAGGCCCGAAAAACATTACCATTTAATAATGAATATGCAGGGCACATTGGTTGATAACCTATTCGAGATGAACCGTTATGCCGAATTTTTGGATGCCCAAGGCTTGGATAATCTTTATGAAAAGACTTTGGTTTTGGCGAAAAAAAACTTGCAGGAAGTGAGCGAAATGGACCCCCTGGCCGAGGATTCACTTTTGAGGAATGCTGCTATTGAATTATTTAAGGTGTATCTAAGGGTACTGCATGAAGACCTGCTCGAAATAAAGAACCTTGTTGACAAGCCTGGGGCGCTCACCCCGGCCGATAAAAAAAAGCTTATAAAGCTTCGTAAGCAACTCCTTGCCACGTTGAGCGAAGCCGAGAAAAAATTTGCTGGTGCGCAGTATATTTTTTTAAGGACCTATATGCCAGGCAAGGAGCTTACCGAACCCGATACCACGCTTTTTGTTGAAAACATAGATAGCGTGGAGGTGGAATGATGGGCAGTTGTGGGTATATCCCACTATTCGCTACTTCCTTACTATTGTTGGGAAATGAACTTAGGTTACGCGATACATTCCAGTGAATTATGGAAAAACTGTATTGGTTAAACTTCCATTATTTAATCGCCTTATACGCAAAAAAATCGCCCGGATATTTGCCATAGAACGTAGGTTTGCCACTAAACTTCCCCTTGATTTCGGTTGCAAAAGCTTCACATTCCGTAACGCCGGCATGCATCGGGAAGCAAACGGCGGGATTGAGCTTTTGAATGGCGAACAGGTTCCCGTTTTTAACCGATAAAGCATCGGGGAAACCACAGCCTGCCACAGGGAAAAACGCGAAATCAACTGCTTTTTGCAATCCCAGCAGATAATCAATTTCAGCCCTGAAATCATCTTGTATTTCGCGGGCTTTGTTTACATGATCACCAGGGTGAAAAACCACAATTCCGTCAACTTCAGCCAAAAAACCCACACCAGCATCGGTTGATTTAATTGCCGAAACCCTCACTTCACCTATTGTTTTTGTCTGATGGGGTTCAATAAATTCGAAAGGTAGGGCAACATCCGGTTTGAATCCCAAAACATATTTAATATCTGGCCTAAGCTGCTGCCAGTTCCATATGCTTGTGTCATAATGATCACCATGGTCATGGCTCACAAAAACAACCAGTTTTTTCCCGTTAAGCTGTTCGGGTACAATGCGCCCGTTTTGAAGTGAAGGATTATCAGGAGGAGCTAGAAAATGGAAATAATCGAACACAAGCAAATGGTTTTTGGTTTCGATGGCATAGGCACTATGGTTGAGGTAATGTACAATTGATTCGCCATTTTTTAGTATGGACGTTTGCAAAGGTTTCAGGGATTCTTCATTGGTTTTTTCGGTGCCTGCCTTTAATAAAAGCTTTTTTACATCGGCATGGCCATACAACGCAGCATAATAAAGCGGATTAAAATTCAGATTATCAGTCGGATTCATATCAACACCACATTGAATCAATGCTTTGGCAATGTTTGACCGGCCATAAATAGCTGCATAATGCAAAGGCGTCAAACCATTCCGATCTTTAGTCCCAGCTGGTGCATTTTTCTCGATTAAATACAAAAGCAACGGCAAATTTCCTTGTAAGGTGGCCATATGCATAGCGGATGTTCCCGCAGAATCAGTTGCAGAAAAATCAGCCCCGTGTTCAGCCAAGTGTTTGATCTCCGCAAGGCTATCGCTGCGTAATGCGATGAGCAAAGGCGTACGCCCATCCTTGGTCGGGCTATTAACATTGGCTCCCTTATCGAGCAAAAATGCGGTAACCAACGGATGGTTGCCGTTTAATGACCAGCAAAGCGCAGAAAACCCGTTGGCATCCACTGCATTGATATCAGCACCTTTCTCCGCCAGATAAGCGGCAATTTCCAACACACCCAGATTACAGGCTTCGATGAACATGGTACTGTTTTCGGGTGGAAATTTATGATTGACCGACAATCCATCTTCTAAAAGAAACTCAATTATACGCAAGTTTTTCTTCATGATGGCCACAGTAAGTGGAGAAAAGCCTTTTGATGAAACCATATTGTAATCGAAGCCCTTGTTATTCAAGTAGCGCAGCATGCTTGTATCCCCGCTTGAATAGGCCCAATGAACGATGTTTGATCCGGTATTGTCTTCCATTTTCGCATCCAGTCCTTTTGCCTGCAAATAGGTAAATCCGGCTGTATCGCCAGCAGTGGCAGCCCAATGCAGTAAACCGGCTCCTTCAGCAGACTTATAACTCAGGATATCTTTATCCTTTGCAAGAAACAGCTCATATATTTCAGGATTTTTTCCATACGATACATATTCCAAAGCAGTTCGGCCACGCTGGTTGCGTATCTGATAATCAGCTCCGTGCTCAAACAGAAATGCTACTAAAACATAAGAGCCGCTGAATACGGACAGATGCAAGGGTGTGTTTCCGGCTTGGTTCACCGCATTCACATTTAAACCTTTATTTATCAGCAACTTTACCATTTCAAGCTGATTGTTTCTGGCAGCTATATGAAGTAGGGTTTCTTTTCGGGATGGCTCAAACACATTTTTGATAGCCGGACTCTGGCTCATCAACGCGGTGAAACGGGCCAAATCTCCTTTTTCAACAGACTTTATAAGCTGGTATTGGGTAGAAGTTGTATCTTGCATAACCGCTTGGCCTGAACTTGTGTTAAACGAACACAAATCAAATACATACAACATCAGTGATGCTAAAACAACAATAAGTTTAATTTTCATATTAAAATAGTTTAATTTCTTTTTTATCTGGAATAAAGCATTTTCTTTGTCACAGTATATTTATCTGTGATCAGCGAATACTGATAGACGCCTGATGGCAGATTATATTTTTCAGGAGCAAATTGGTTTACATGTTTACCGGCATTGAGTAACTGATGGTTGATAAGCACAGCTACCTCTTTGCCATAAATATCAATTACACGAAGCGAAACGTGGGCAGCTTCGGTTAGTTTGAAGGAGAAAAAAGTGTGTTCATAGAAGGGATTCGGTGCATTTTGTTCCAGCGAGAAAGGAATTGCGGAAACTGGTTCAGTACCTACAGCGTCCGGATCAATGGGTGCTCCCCAGAGGCTCAACTGCCCATCGTCCATGCGTACCCAGGTGGCAAAAACGTGGTTATTATGGGCTGCAACGCCAATATAATGCCCGAAGAATACGGTAGAAAATGGGATAAACGGGGTTTCACTGATTTTATAGTTGGCAAACGTTTCTCCACCATCATCCGAAATAGCAAGATACACATCGGTGTTGGTATCCGAATAATTTCTGCGGTCATAAAAGATGATATAGATCTTACCCGTTACTTGGTCGATAGCCATATAGTTGAAAAACTGGTGTTTGCCTGGTCCATCATCGTTTACGCGAACAGGTGCTGACCATGTTAAACCACCATCAATGGATTTTGCCAGCCAGATGTTTGCATCATTGCTGGCAGTTCTTTTGTCAGTCCAATTTACATAGATGGTGCCATGGTTGAGCCCATAGCTGCGGTCGCAGGCAATTACCGGGAAACTCACTCCGGTCTGGATACCCGGAATACCTGTAATCCATTGAACCGAAAACCCCGTAACATTGATATCGGAAGCCAGCCATGTTTCACCCTCATCCGTTGATTTATTGAACATCATTCCCTGCGGGCTCCACCAGGAAACATATACCTCGCCATTGGGACCCGTTGTGGGGTATGAGCCATGTACGCTGTAAAACCCAGCCGTGGCATTGCCACCAGCATTGCTGATGAGTTTCTGTTCACCCCATGATACGCCGCCATCGGTTGATTTGGCCAGAAAAATATCGGTAGAGTCTTGTGGGTTTGAACTACCCCAGGTATTGAAGCGTGTCCAGGTAGCATACAGGTTGTTGGTAACGGGATCATAGGCAGCCCATTCCTTATCAATATCATACGTATTATAAACAGCAGTGTATGACTCTGTTGACCATGGCGCATCCAGGCTTTCTTTTTTATGGCAAACCACACGGCTCAGATCAGGCACAAGGTGAAAATAGTAAAAACGGCCAGCCGTATCAGCTAAAATTACCGGATCACCATTTACTCCATACGATGAAGATATCGTTCCGTGCTGCCAGTTAAATCCACCGTCATTGCTTGAATAGTAGTTATCAAGTACCGAACCGACCATAATCTCATCAGGATTTGATGGGTTCATGCAAACCGAAGGTTCGCACGTCCACTCATTAAACTGTCCACCAATCTGAATATTCACGGGCTGAGCACAAAGGGCAAAAGGATAAAGCCCAGCTAATAGTATTAACAAATATCTGATTTTCATTTTTCTTAAATTTAGCTAATACAGTTGATTGTTATTTTACGATTAACATTTTCTGCGACAGGGTGTTGCCAGATTCAGTGGTCAGAACGCAGGTATAAGTACCAGGTTTTAACCATAAGGTATTGAATGTAAAGCTACTGATTCCTTTCGGGTACATTTTATCCCGGGCAATGCTCCTTACCGGAATACCACTTATATTATAAACTTCAATGCTTAGCTTTGTGGCTGACCCCAGTTCAAAAGAGATGGTTGTTTTATCTTTGAAAGGGTTGGGTTCATTTGGAAACATTTTGAGCAACTGCTTTGGTTGATTGTGTTGCTGTATCCCGGTTGTATTGCGTAAGCTATCAATTACAGCGGCACTTATCCAGTAAGCATTGTAGCCCAGATCGCCGGGCCGGGCAGTATTGAAGAAAAGAAACTGTTTATCAAGGCTTACTGATGGGAAATAACCTCCAGAGTAGTTAATGTCCGATCCCATATTGATCGGCTCGGTCCATGACAAATCCTCATTTCTGTAGCTGATATAAAGGTCGAACTGTAATCCAATCATCCCCGGCCGGTTCGACGAAAAGATCAGGTATTTATCATCCGGATCGATAAACGGGGCCCACTCGCTATCGGTTGTGTTAATTTGATATTCCAGTTTTTGAGCCATCTGATACACCCCATCCTGAAAGCGCGAAACATAAATATCTGGTTGAGGATTGGCCTGGGACGAGAGTTCAAGATAAACATCCCTGAAACGGTTCACGGCCAGCTGAAGTCCAAAACTCAGTCCTGTGGGCACAGGTATCTGCAATGCAATAGGTTGCGACCAACCTCCAGCTATACGCGTAACCATAAAGAAAGGGCCTCCGGGCCGCAACGAAAAGAAATAAAGTGTATCGCCTGTAACTGAAAATACAGGGCTGTTTTCAAAATAACCCGTGATTCCAAACGAAGGGTGCTGAATGGAGCTCCAGTTACCATTTTCGACCTTCATGGTGAACAGCGTTGCATTCTCTACTGTGGGACTGTATTTTACATATTCTGCCCAGAACATCTCCAGGCCATCGGGTGTAAATACAGGTGAACCATGCCACCAACTGCTATTGTTTGCCAGTAACGAATCAGGTGGAAAGCGCTTTACAGTCATACCTGGAGGATCTTGCCCTAAGTAAGGAAGGTTGTTCTGTGCCATGAGCAACTGGGTTGCAATGACCATAATGATTGAGGATAGAAAAATAATTTTTTTCATAGCTAATCTTTTAAACAACGAATTGATAATCCACTCCTTTTGTCCGTTCCATGCCGGTTTGCCACCGTATTATAGTAGAAGATGTCGCGGCCCCATGCAAAAACATCTTCAATTCCCGTTGAGGACCAAAACGAACCCCCATACCCCATCGCGTCGAAATTTCCAAAACTGCGGTTACCTCCGGCAATTACGGAGAATCCGCTTTCATTGGTAGCTCCAGCATTGGGAGAAAACCAATAGACTGTGCCGGGTACTTTCATTTTACCCCCTGCAACCGCTTCACCGCCCAAACATGAAGTCAGGCTTATCCATTCAGTATCTGTTGGCACATGCCAGCCTGTAGGGCAAATATTACGGTTGTCAGTGGCTGCAAACCAATTATATAAACTCCCAAATGTCGGCGCATAATCAGGGTTATTATCAAAATAACAATATGCCCCGGTCGACAAACTATTCCATTCTGAGGATCCGCTAACTTCTGGTATTTCTTCACCATTGCTGTATTTTGTTGTTTTAAGGTTTTCAGCCATCCATAATTGATTACAAATCTGCACCACGGAATAATGATTATCGTCATAATCAGTACACGACACAAAGTTGAAGGTAATCGTTTTGCTTTGGGTTGGCACATCCATATAAACTGTTGAAAAAACATCTGAATGGCCGGTAAATTTTAGCAAATCACCTGTGGTATACTGCATTTGCACTATAGCACCCGAACTTTTTACCCCTTCCATTTTTATGGGTTCTGGTTCGCCAAAGGCAATGTGCAAAGGCAATCCGGTGGCAGAGCAGCTGATGATTTTGCCGGAATACCCGTATGCATCAGATTGAATCTTAACTAAATAAATACCAGCACCCAATCCATTGATGGTCATCGAATGTCGGCCCATAACCAAATGCTTATACGTTTTTACGATCCTTTTGCCTGTATTATCAATGACTTCAATAGCCGCATCACCATCACTGGGTGCAATAAAAGTTGCTACAATAGCTCCTGCTGATGGATTGGGATAAATGATTAATGGGTTTGCTGATGATTGCAATACGGGAAGCATCCCGGTTAATTGTCCCATCAGCTCCAACTGATCACCGCCTGCTAATGTCAGGAATGTACCCTGAGTAAGGTTTTCAACCCTTACGTTGTCGATTGTTGTAGATGCACCAGAACCGGCAAAACTCACTAAATAGTCTTGAGCCTGCACAGTTAAAATTGCACAATACAGGATTGCAATAAGTAAAAAATGTTTCATGGTTAATTCTTTAAAGTCCGCATTCCGGCATCAAATGAATGACAAACAGCGGACAGATTATACTGGATATAAAAGTACTGTGAGGCTTTGCTTAACCGGGGTAGTAATCTACCAACAGCAGATTTCAACTTGCAGGATGTGTGTTTTAGCCGTTCGCTGGTCAACATCAAGGATATGTGTCTTATAATGACTTTTCAACAGGGTTATTAGCTTAACAACATGTTATCAATAAGTTATAAAACTTTTCCACTCACCCCTCCGAAGAAAAAGAAGAATTGTATGTTAATTTTACTACTTTTGAAAAGCGATAAAAAATTTGCTTTGACGGGGCTTGCAAAAGTTTTAAAACCGCAGTTTACAGTTGTGAATGTGGTGTATTGAACCGGTGGAAACAAGAATTTTAAAGCCAAGCGGAGGTGGTAAGCTTGATGTTAATGAAAACGCTGCGCAAATTGAAAAGCTTGGATCATGGAACCATTACGAAGCCACCGAAAATTTTTTAGAAGCACTCTTTAGTAATGATGTGTCCTTGGAATGGGAACCATTATAATTGGAGATTATTAACAGGATCATTATTGATTAACCTCCTAATCCTGGCAAACAAACTGTTCAATTAACCTTAACGGCTCATCCTGGCCATCTGCTGCAGAAAGAGGTCGCGCTTGATGCGGGAAACCGGAATATGCGATCCATCCGTCATTTCAATGTAACCGCCATCCTGTTTGATGTATTTTTTCACGTGATCGAGGTTGATCAGATGCGAATTGTGCGGTCGAAAAAAATCCCGGTCACTTAGAAGGTCCTGATAATCTTTGAGATTTTTTGAAACCAGGTATTTCCGCCGATCCTGCAGATAAAACCAGCAATAACTACGGTCAGCTTCAATCCTGATGATATCGCGGGTATTTAAATACTCCATGCCTTCGCTCGTAGGAATTGCAAGCTTGGTGGGCAGGGCTGATTTCAGGTTTTCGAGCAATTCGCTGTAATTAATCTGCTGATGGTAGGAATGTGAGCGTTTTTCGGTGACCTTGTCAACAGCTTCAATAAACTCACTGATATTGATCGGTTTCAGGATATAATCAACTGCACTGAATTTGATGGCTTTCATGGCATACTGGTTAAAAGCGGTAATAAAAACCACATCAAACGTTTTGTCAGGAAACTGTGCCAGCAAATCAAATCCGCTGCCATGAGGCATTTCAACATCCAGAAAAACCAATTCCGGCTGCTTCTCAATAATTAGACTAACGCCATCCTTTGCGGAATTAGCAAAACCGATTACTTCAAGTTTGGGACAATACTCTCTGATGATGCTGCTGATAAATCCAACCGCATCCGCTTCATCATCAACTATCAGTGTTTTTATTGGTTTCATGTCATAAGGGGTAAGTGAAGTTCAACGCGCGTTCCTGCAGCTTGGTTTAAGTCATCTTTCAAATCAGTATATATTACCCTTAAATCGGTACCATACAACTGATTGGTGAGTTTTATGCGTGATTCGGTAATCTTGGTACCCAGTGAATTATGTGTTGATTCTTTCTGCTTTTGAATCTGCATGGCAGCTTCGCGGCCAATGCCGTTATCCTGGATGGTACAACAAATATGCTGATCACATATTTTCAACTGAATAAGCAGCGACCCATTTGCTGGTTTATTGATAAGCCCATGACAAACAGCATTTTCAACGTAAGGCTGAATCAGCATCGAAGGTATCTTATAGGTTAAAGTATCTATGTCATCATCTAGGATGACTTCAAAGGTAAATTTATCTTTGAACCTCAGGGTTTCCAACTCCAGATACAATTGAATCACATCCAGTTCATCTTTTAAGGAGACCAGCGGGAGTTGTGAATTCTCGAGAATTTTGCGGATTAAACGTGAGAATTTTGTAAGATAATTGTTTGTTGCTATCTTATCGTGCTGATACATATAATATTGTATCGAATTCAAGGTATTAAAGATGAAATGAGGGTTCATCTGCTGCCTCAGATTGGCATGTGTAATTTCAGAAAGCTTGTTGTTCATCTCGCTGATCTTACGTTTCGCATTGGCTTTCATCTGGTAATACAACAAAACACCGATAAGCATTAGCAAAACTATTAAAGCCACGAATCCGTATAAATAAAGCTCATGTTGATTTAGCTTGAGCGTTAGTAATTGCAACTCCTTTTCCTTGGTTTCAGTTTCATACCGGGTTCTCGCATCCGCCAGCCCCATATCGTATTTTCGTGTATTAAGCGAATCATTCAGATTATGATACTTTACAAAATGCTCATAAGCACGCCTAAAGTCTCCCATGGTTAAATACATACTGCTCATATCCCTGTTTAACCATGCCAGATTGTACAAATCATTGGTTTTAAGGCAAAACGACTCACACAAACTGTAGTATTTTAAGGCATTTGCATAAT
>CAZKHA010000055.1:13072-20222 GCA_964552325.1 uncultured Bacteroidales bacterium | reverse complement strand
TTACGACGGCAATGGCGGCACGGGAACAGAACCCAGCGATGCCAACAGTCCTTATGTGGTCGGGGCAACAGTTACCGTGCTGGGGAATATTGGAGCTCCTGCTTTGACGAAGCCCTACCACACCTTTGGTGGATGGAATACCGCGGCGAACGGCTCTGGCTCCTCCTATCAGGCCGATGATGACTTCAGCATGCCCGACAACAATGTAACCCTGTATGCCATCTGGACAGCCGATACCTATACCGTGACTTACGACGACAATGGCGGCACGGGCACAGAACCCAGCGATGCCAACAGTCCTTACGTAGTAGGTGCAACAGTTACCGTGCTGGGGAATATCGGTGCTCCTGCTTTGACAAAGCTTTACCACACCTTTGGCGGATGGAACACCATGGCCAACGGTGGCGGAACAACCTATCAGGCCGATGACGACTTCAGCATGCCCGATAACAATGTAACCCTCTATGCCATCTGGACAGCCGATACCTACACCGTGACCTACGATGCCAATGGCGGCACGGGCAATGTGCCGGTGGATGCCAACAGTCCGTACGAGGTTGGAGAAAGTGTAACCGTACTAGGTAACACAGGAACTCCGCCATTAAACAAGCCCTATTATACATTTGGCGGTTGGAATACACAGGCAAATGGCTTGGGAATTAATTACCAGCCAGCCGACGATTTTAAAATGCCTGTCGGAAATATAGTGCTCTACGCCATTTACAACTGCTTGCCTGCTGCCGAAGTCAGCGTGGCTGTGCGAGCTTTTGCGGCTCCAAACCACCAGGTGAATTTTAAAGCAATCCCAACCAACGGTGGAAGCAGCCCGTATTACAAATGGTATAAGAAGAACGGATCTACCGTGGTTGTTGTGGCAGAAGGCGTTAACCTGGATGAATACACAGCTACCTGCGCTAAAGGCGACGAACATTGGGTAGAACTCACCTCAAGTATCCCTTGCACCAGTTCGGCGGTCACCTCCTTGTCGATGTGCACAAATTAGTGGCAATATAATTGCCCGCTCTTAAAACAATCTCATGTAAACTTCAACGTCCGGCTAACTACCGGACGTTGTGCTTTATGCCGTTTTGGGTTGCAAATTGTGAAAAGCCGATTGAATCGAAAAAGCTTATTGGCTTATCCTATTTCCACAGTATAATGCGCTTTATTCCTCATCTTATTAATTATCAATATGGTATAAGGGCTTTTGAAAAAGCAGATCAACCCTACAGCCAAATTTGCTACAAGTAAATTTGCATCATTTTTCGTTTATTTACAATCAATCAGCATGTTATAAAATCGCTACAAAATGGTAAATTTATTTGATAAGGCCTTCCAACTCAAGGTAAGATTTAATGTATATTTGCGCCATAAAGCAGCCTTATTTAACTGTTGTGCTAAGCTTTCATAAGATCAGTGCGCGTCCAACCAAAATCAGTTGAACTAAACTAATGCTACAGCAAAGACATGAATTCACATTAAATACAACAAACTAATCTCATTCAACACGAGCTACAATTTGCGTTTTAACTACATTATGAAGAATTACTTAACCATACTGTCAATATTAGTCATGCTTTCATGCAAAGCACAATATCCATTCGAGGTTTTCCCGAGGATAAGCTATGCGGCATATAAAATTGCCCAGTATTATTCTGAATCAGATTCAAGTTATATTGGAATTTCTACTATCCCAACCAAGAATGCCTTCTCAACTATCCGTATTGAGTTTAAAGAATTGGATGATGATGACAGTTGCAACATCTTTATATACAAGGCCGATAGTCTGTTTCAAACAATTATGGAGCCTTTGGGGGTTTATCCTTTTCTATTGCCAGATTCGCTCTATGTTGCTGATTTGAATAACGATAGTTTTTTAGATATTAAGTTTTTCATTCACAACACGGGTTGTGGTTTGGCAGCTAGCTTAATGGGAAAGGTTTATCTGATTGGGAGAATGGATGGTACGTTTGACAAGTTCTCATTTATGGATTTCTCAACAGAAATTGAAAGGGACATGGATGGTGATACTATTTATGAAATTATTGGTGTTGACCACGATGGTTTTGAAAACCATAACTACTGGATTTATGATCTGTTCAACATAAAAGACCGACAGTTTATAAACGTAAGCAAAAATTTTGACTACCCAATAATGATTCAACATTTGTTTCGAAGGAATTTTGCCATTACACAAAATATTAGCAGAATAAAAATGAAAGAGTTTTCAAGGCAAAAGCCAGATTACTACGATGAAAGAAAATAAGTTGGTTCTCAGTACAATAAATACAATTCACGTTATTTACCTTCTTAAAAATGCACATCTTGATTTATCTTATTCAGCTAAGAGTAACCATTCCGCAGATTAAACAGCAAGCCAAAAACCGCATATTTACTTTAATCGAACAGCGTTTCCTAAAGGTATACAGCGTTTTACAGTAAAAAACATAAACAACCTTTACTACCATTTAACGGCATACAATTCATTTTTACCACCACATTGGAAATAATTGCCAATCTTCCCGAGAAAAAAATCGTGAAACATATTGACCAAATAAGGATTATTGTATTTTTGCAACCTCATTTATAATCATACTGTGATATCAGTTTAATTTCAAACTTTAGTTTATCATTATAAACAAGAATCATTTTTATCAACGCATTAATTATGAAGATTTTTAAAGAAATCCTCCTTAGGACAATAAGCATGCTGGTGTTAGTACTACTCAGTCATTCTCTAATTTTGGCCCAGGCTAATTATGTTAGCGGTGAGGTGGTAAATAATGATGGCGACACCCTGAAAGGGTCTATCGACTATCGAAACTGGGAGAAAAACCCGAAATCAATAACGTTTATTAAAAATGGGGAGCAAATTGCTACTGATTTGGGCCCACTTAGCATCAAATCGTTTAAGGTAAAAAACGAGTTGTATGTCAGCGCCACGGTGCTTACGGAATTAAGTTCAACCGCAACCAACGATTTAGATTATGACCCACAATTAAAAACCAAAATCGACACCGTGTTTTTGTTAACCTTGGTTGAGGGTCCTAAAAGTCTATATTACCTAAAAAACACCCAAAGTATTGAAAATTACTACATTAAAACTGGCGATGGTTTTGAATTGCTTATTTACAAAGCATATTTTAAAGATATTGATTTTAATACCGTTAAAGTAGAAAACAAAAAATTTACGGGTCAATTGCTTTTGTACTTTAATGATCGCGCCGATGCCAACGAACTTGTTAAGAATGTTACCTATAAATCTAAAAGCTTATTGACTGTTTTCAAGAAGTATTATGCTGCCAAAAAAGACCTTCAGCCCTACTTCTACATAGCTGAAAAATCAGCTACCTACTTCGGGCTCGTTGCAGGCAGCACGCTTACCCAAATCGAATTCAACAGTGTTGATTTTCCTAGCCTCGAGAAAATGGACTTCCCCAACAATACCAACTTTACTTTTGGGGCATATATTGATTTTGCTTTGCCCCGGAACCTCGCTCGGTGGTCAATAAAAACGGATTTACTAATCACCGCTTACACGTTCAAGGGTGAGTTCCTATCAAAAGTTAACGATGATAGTTATACCAAAACCTCCGCCTATTTTAATTTTTCGTACCTTAAAATCGCCCCAATGCTGCGCTATAAACACAAGCTAAACAATATGTATTTGTTTGCCAATGCGGGACTTTCGGCAGGTTTGGCACAAACGGCCTCTGCCTATCGCACTATTGAGACCAAGTTTTACGATTATCACGATGTTAAAACCTCCAACTACTTCGATCCTCCTCGTAAATTTGAACAATCAGCTCTCTTGGGCGCAGGTGTGGTTTACAACAACCTCTCGCTCGAAACTCGCTTTGAACTGGGCAATGGCATATCAAATCAAATGGGTACAAGTTCTAATACAACCACCTTCTATTTCTTGTTAGGATATCAGTTTAAGAAATATTAACATCCCACCCGCCAGGGGCTTATCGCCACACATATTGCCACTTTTCAACGCTGTAGATTTTGCTTAACCATTGCTCTCGTTGCGTTCAAACCAAGCTAATCCCCTAACTCCCCATGCTGCCATTCGAAGGTTACAAAACCTTCCCAAATATGGGGAAAACGCTAAGCCCTTGCACTTGTTGGTCAACTGAAGTTAGCCCAAAATGCAGTTGCGTTACCCAACCTTGATGAAAGGCAAGGGCGCAAAGGTATTAGCACAAACCGTAACTATCGTTTAGCGAAACCCAAAGCATATACCTAAACATGAACTAACTAGGTTTGTAGCATAATCCAGCCTATTTGGGCTGTTTATTTCGGTCTTTTACCGAAATTTGGCTGGGGGTGGGCTATTCTATTAACGTTTTCACTTATAGCAACCCTTGTTCAGCAAAGCTTAATCAACCTGTATGAGCTGATCTTCTTTTGGAATTACCCGACCAATACACGAAGCTTGGCGAATGCCTGCCAAATGCAGTTGCCTAAGCAGCTCTTTTGCTTCTGATTCGGGCACACAAAACAAGAGGCCTCCCGAAGTTTGCGCATCGGCGCAAATCAGCCTCATATAATTGGGCACATCTTCATTAAAAACTACTGCATTTGATACAAATTCAAGGTTATTTTGTGTTCCACCCGGCACTGAACCCGCCAAAACGAGGTCAACAACGCCCTCAAGCAGGGGAATTTCTTTTGAACTAATACGAAAGGTGCAGCCCGATGCTTCTGCCATTTCCTTCACATGGCCCAAAAGCCCAAAACCCGTAATATCTGTGCAAGCGTTTACAGTAAACCTTCCACCAACTTCGGCGGCTACTCGGTTAAGCTGTGCCATACAATCTGAGGCCTGCTGCTGTTGGCTTTTGCTGGCCATGCCTTTTTTTACGGCAGTCGAAACAATCCCAGTCCCAAGGGGCTTGGTAAGAATAAGCCTATCGCCAACCTTGGCGCCTTGGTTCCGCCAGATGTGTTGCGGGTGTACGATGCCGGTTACGGCCAGGCCAAACTTGGGTTCGTTATCGTCAACGGTATGGCCTCCCATCGTTGGGATGCCTGCTTCGGCAGCCTTATCAGCCGCACCTTTTAGTATTTGATGCAACACCCATGTGGGCAAACGTTGCGACGGGAAAGCCGCTATGTTAAGCGCAAAAAGCGGTTTGGCTCCCATGGCATATATATCGCTTAAGGCGTTGGCAGCGGCAATGGCGCCAAAAGTATAGGGGTCGTCAACCACGGGTGTAAAAAAGTCGAGGGTTTGTACCAAGGCCATGTCATTCGTAAGCCTATAAACGGCTGCATCATCAGAAGTTTCGGTACCCACCAAAATATTTTTATGGGGAAACGCGGGCAAGTTCTTAAGCACTTCCTCTAGCACCTGCGGCCTGAGCTTGCAGGCACATCCCAAGCCATGCGTAAACTGGGTTAAACGAATGCTGGTGGTATCATTAGGCAAACTACTTACTTGATTACCAGCCAACTTACGAACAGCTTCCAGTATTTCGGTTGCGGCAAGTTCCACTTCACCTTCCGATAAATACTTCCCAGTCGAAAAACGGATAGTGCCCATGGCACGGTCAACCGGAACGTTCATAGCCTCCAAAACCTTAGATAGTTTTACATCACCCGCATGGCAGGCCGCCCCAGCCGAAGCCGCCACACCCGTAAGTTCCGCAAGCAAGGTATTGGCTTCGATGCCAGCAAACGAAATGCTAAGGGTATTAGGCAAACGCAATTCGGGATGCCCGTTGAGATATGCTGATGAAAAACCATCCTTGATACGTGAATGAAGTTGGTCGCGAAGCAGTTGTGCCCGTTTAGGGGTGAAGTCCATGTCGCGTTTAGCTATTTCGCAAGCCTTGCCCAAGGCAACAATCTGGGCCACGTTCTCGGTACCCGCACGCAAATTAAACTCATGATCAGCACCATGCATAAGCTTTTCGGGCTTTAAGCCTTGCTTGAGGTATAAGGCGCCTATACCTTTTGGTGCATACAATTTGTGGCCTGCAAGGCTGAGCATATCCAAGTTCATAGCTGCCACATCAATGGGTATTTTACCTGCGCTTTGTGCCGCATCGCTATGAAATAGAAGGCGGTGCGCATGGGCTATGGCTCCTATCTGAGCTATGGGCTGTATGGTTCCTACCTCGTTGTTGGCATGCATTACCGTTATAAGGATGGTGGCGGGAGTAATAGCCTTTTCAATATCGCTTGGATTTACCATGCCATACGAATCGACGGGTATGGTGGTGATTTTAAACCCATTTGTGGACAACCATGCACAAACTTCGCTTATGGCCGGGTGTTCAATGGCTGTGGTAATTAGGTGATTTCCTTTGTGTTTAAGGGCTAGGGCCATCCCTTTTATGGCCATATTGTTCGATTCGGTGCCCCCTGACGTAAAAACAAGTTCCGATGGATGGCAATTGATAAGGTCAGCCACTTGGGCACGGGCTTTTTCGATGGCCATACGTGCCTCGACACCAAACACATGATTGCTCGAAGGATTCCCAAACTGGTTTTCGAGATAGGGTTTCATGGCTGCCACAACCTCAGGGTCAATGGGTGTGGTGGCGTTGTAATCGAGGTAAATAAGGCTCATAGTCTTGGCTTTTTTAAAGCTGCAAAGGTAAGTGCTAAGTTAATTAGCTGAATGTAATTATATGGATTGAATGTATTTTTCGCCAAATTGAAGGCTATGTGCATTAGCCATCATTACAGCCAGATTTGTTACCTTCGTTGTACTACAAATAACTATGATGTTATGGCATGGATCTTTCTATTAGTAGCTGGCGTACTGGAAATTGGCTGGCCATTGGGCATGAAGTTCTCCCAAACCACTTCGCATAAAACGAGTTGGATTATATTTTCGGTGCTTTGCATGGCAGGCAGTGGATACTTCTTGTATCTCGCTCAAAAACAAATTCCTATGGGTACGGCATATGCCATTTGGACAGGCATTGGGGCATTGGGAGCCTTGTTGTTTGGCGTGTGGCTGTTTAAGGATCCTGTAAGCTTTTGGCGAATGTTTTCGGCCATGCTGGTGGTGCTGGGGATAGTAGGCTTAAAATTAACCTCTTAGTCCAAATAAAAATCTCATTTCGACGCTTTGCGGGCGCAGCTTAGAAAAAAACGGGAGAAGACTCCCCAAAGACACCATGGAGGCACA
>CAZKHA010000055.1:0-12972 GCA_964552325.1 uncultured Bacteroidales bacterium | reverse complement strand
ATCAAGTTTTGCTTCATTCAAAAACTACATCTATCACAAAATACCTCCTAATGCGTTGGTATTTTGATCTGCATACCCCAGTCCAAGTTGCGCAACTCAAATATAGCCAAAGTTTTAGTTCATTATTTCCCTCTATTTAGAATGGCCTTGGTTTGTATCGAAATCGTTTTTATTGCATAAAAAATAAACATCATGTAACTTTCTAACAGGAAAGAGAGTCATATTACCCATACTATTATTCCAACAAATATTTCACTATGGAACTTGTTATCGAAAACCTCTGCAAGCAATACAGCAATGGCGTGGTAGCGCTTGATAATGTGACTCTTACTATTGGCAAAGGAATGTTTGGGCTATTGGGACCCAATGGAGCTGGCAAATCATCGTTGATGCGAACCCTTGCTACGCTTCAAGATGCCGATAGTGGTTCTGCCATGCTTGGCGACACCGATGTGCTGAACAACAAAGATGCTGTGCGTAAAATGCTGGGTTACCTGCCCCAAGAGTTTGGTGTTTACCCACGCACCTCAGCAGTTGATTTGCTGGAGCACCTCGCCGTTTTAAAGGGATTTACGAACAAGGCCGAACGCAAAGAAATGGTGGCTCATTTGCTTGCCATGACCAACCTGTACGAACACCGCAAAAAGCACGTAAGCAGTTATAGCGGTGGCATGCGCCAACGTTTTGGCATAGCCCAGTCGCTAATTGGCAACCCATCGCTGGTGATTGTGGATGAACCAACTGCCGGCCTCGACCCCGGTGAACGCAACCGCTTTTATGGCATATTGGGCGAGATTGGCGAACAAGTGATCGTAATCCTATCAACACATATTGTACAAGATGTGCGCGAATTATGCCCTACAATGGCCATCATGGATAAAGGCAAAGTGCTTTACAGCGGGCCTACCGATCAAGCCATTCTGTTGGTAAAAGATAAAATTTGGGAACGGAAAATTGAAAAGGACGAGCTAACAACCTATCGACAAAACTTCCGCACGGTATCAGAAAAACTTATCGGTGGAAAGCCACTGGTACATGTATTTTCAGAGCAAGTGCCAGCCCAAGGCTTTGTGGCTGCCGAAGAAAACCTCGAAGATGTGTTTTTCGCCAAACTAAATGGATTGGTTTAACCCAAAAACAAGCAATTATGTGGATTTTTATAAAGTACGAATGGAAGTATTGGCTAAAATCGCCAATGGTGTGGATATTCTTGATTGTAATCACGTTAATGGTTTTTGGAGCTGTGGTTTCCGATTCGGTGATGATTGGTGGTGGCACAGGCAGTGTGCACAAGAACGCACCCTTTGTTATCCAAACCTATTATGCTGTAATGTCGCTTATTGGGTTGATGATGACTACGGCATTTATACATGCTACCGCCAACCGCGATTTTGAATATGGGATGCACCCGTTTGTTTTTAGCTCCCCGGTAAAAAAATACAATTACTATTTCGGAAAGTTTATTGGTGCCACCACTATAGCCTTTATCCCTTTGTTGGGCGTTACCTTAGGGAGCTTAATAGCCCCTCTCATGCCTTGGGTACAGGCTTCGCGCTATGGTTCCGTTGTGTGGTCGGGCCATTTAAATGGATTCTTGGCCTTTGCCATTCCCAACACACTTATTGCCGCCGTAATTGTTTATGTTCTTGCATTGCAGTACCGCAGCACCGTGGTTTCGTTTATCGGCTCCATGCTTATCTTGGTGTTGTATGTAATTTCATCTGGGTTTACGCAGGATATCGAAAAAGAATGGCTAGCCAACATACTCGATCCATTTGGCTTTAGACCACAGGCTATTGTGGCCAAGTATATGACGGTTGACGAAAAAAATGCGCAAGCTGTACCTTTTATCGGCGCTTTTTTAACGAATCGCCTGCTATGGGTTAGTCTGGCAATTGCATTGCTGTTAGGTTTTTACAAGAGGTTTTCGTTTGCCCTCAAATCAAGCAGGTTCAAAAAAACAAAACAAGCTATTAACATTACCCCTGAAGTTTATGCCAACCTGCCTTATAAGCCCATCCAGGCCCAACAAGGCAGCAAATGGATATTTTTATTGTACCTAATTCGCTTTGAAACAAAGGCAATTATCAAAAACCCAACGTTTATCATTATTGCAGTTATCGGTCTTTTAAACCTGGTGGGCAATATTACAAGCTTTACCGGGCGATATGGCGTTGATCAATACCCCGTAACCTATGATGTGATCGATTCAATTCGGGGATCGTTCTTTATGTTCATCATTGCCATAATCACCTTTTATTCGGGTGTAGCCGTTTGGAAAGAACGGGATGCAAAAATGAACGAGATTCACGATGCGACACCTGTTAAATCGGCCCTTGTTTTCTCCTCAAAAGCGATTGCCATGATATTGGCAACAGCTGTTGTAATAAGTAGCAGCATACTAATGGGTATGGCCGCACAAGCTATTTCGGGGTATTTCAGGTTTCAGCTCGATGTGTACGTTAAATCGCTACTGCTGCTCGACTTGCTGCGATTCAGCTATTTAATCATCATAGCTTTACTGTTCCATTACTTGATAAACAACCGCTACATTGCGTACTTTGCCTTTATTTCGTTTGTAGTGGCCAATCAGTTTATCTGGAGTGCATTAAAGATATCAACCAATATGTTGGTGTTTGGTAGCACTCCTTCGGCAACCTATTCTGACATGAATGGATTTGGCCCCTTTGTGCAAGGCCTTACTTGGTTTAACGTGTATTGGTTACTGTTCTCGCTTCTGGTGGCGTTTGCGGCTTATTCGTTTTATGTGCGGGGCAAAGAAACCGCCTTTACCAAAAGGCTAAGGCTAGCCGGCAATATCTGGTCGAAGGATGCACGATTATTTGCCACCTTGCTGCTATTGTTTGTGGGATGTGCTGGTTTTGTGTACTATAACACTCAAATAATAAACACTTACGACTCCATAACAGAATCGGAGAAAAAAGCAGTTGATTACGAAAAAACCTACAAGCAATTTGAATCATTGCCTCAGCCACGTTATGTAAGCTTTAAGTATTTAATTGACCTGGAACCGTATAACCGGAATATGACGGCCATGGTTGAGGCTGTTGCAAAAAACAAAACCAAGCATCCTATCCCTGAAATACATTTTAGCATTCCTCCGCTCAGCGACAGCGTGCTAATTACTATACCCGGCGGCAAACTAAAAGTGCGCGACAACCGCTTGGGTTACCGAATCTATGCTCTCAACCAAGCCCTGCAGCCCGGCGATTCATTATCCATAAAAATGCAGGTTTACAGGTTTACCAAAGGCTTCGAAAACGAAGTTAGCTTTACCCAGCTTACGCAAAACGGAACATTCTTTAACAACACCGATTTTGTGCCAGCTATTGGCTATACAAGTCAGGGTGAGATGAGCGACAAAAACAAACGCGAAAAACACAAGCTTCCACACCGCCTTCGCATGCCCAAACTAAATGTTCACGACTCGGTTGCCCGCTCCAACACCTATTTTACTTTCGACTCCGATTGGGTTGATGTTACCACAACCATCAGCACAGCGCCCGATCAACTTGCTGTTGCACCCGGCAGTTTGGTAAAGCAATGGAAAGAGGCCGGCAAAAACTTTTTCACCTACAAGCTCGATCACAAATCCTATAATTTTTACAGCTTCATATCAGCACGTTACGAGGTTGCTCGCGAAAACTGGAAAGGTATTGACCTCGAGGTCTATTATCACAAACCGCATGCTTATAATGTTCCGGCAATGTTGCGAAGCCTGCGTAAGTCGTTAGAATACTATACCACCAACTTTGGCCCGTATTACCATAAACAATGCCGTATAATCGAGTTCCCGAGGTATGCCAGTTTTGCCCAAGCCTTCCCCGGAACCATGCCATACAGCGAAGGCATTGGATTTATTACCGATTTACGCAACGTTACGAGCGAAGATATCGACCTCGTGTTTTATGTAGTTGCACACGAAATGGCACATCAGTATTGGGCACATCAGTTTTGTGGTGCGCACATGCAGGGTAGCGTTATGATGGCCGAAAGCTTTGCACAATATTCGGCTTTGATGGTAATGGAGAAAGAATACGGACGAGATAAGATGAAAAAGTTCTTAAAATATGAGATGGATAGCTATCTAACAGGCCGGAGCCGCGAGCCCGAAGCCGAACGTCCCCTTATGAAAACCGAAGACCAGGGATACATTTATTATCAGAAGGGAAGCGTTGTAATGTATTATTTAAAGGAAATGATTGGCGAACAAAAGGTAAACCAAGCCTTACGCTCCATGCTCGATAGTTTGGCCTACAAAGAACCGCCGTATGCTACATCGTATGCAGCCCTAGAGGCATTTGCAAAGGTTACACCCGATAGCCTGAATTACCTCTTAAAGGACCTTTTTGAGGAGATCACCATTTTCTCGAATCGGGTGATGGCAGCAGAATGGAAGCAAGAAGGAAACGAATACGTAGTTACCTTTAAAACCCAATCCGAAAAGTTTAAAGCCGACAGCCTTGGAATGGAGAAATCCGTATCAGTAGCTGATTATATAGATGTTGGTGTATTTGCGGAGCCTACTTCCGACAAAAACCTTGGAGAAGTGCTGGCATATAAACGTGTAAAAATAGCTGCTGCTAACAATGAGTTTACATTTAGGACCGCTAAAAAACCGTATATGGTTGGAATAGACCCCTATAACTATTTGGTTGATCGTCAACCTGAAGACAACCTTCGAAAACCCGATTCGTTCTAAGCTTGGTGGTGCAACAAATTTCAATCTTATAGCTGGCTTCATATAATAGGCTATTGGTGCGTAACAAATTATTTTTGAATTAAATACATGTTTATCCAAAAAAAACACAACATGTTAAGGTTAACAATATGTAACAAAAAATTAAACCTTTTAGGGGCTATGGTGGTTTAATAGCGGAAGGAATGTAAATATTTTTTATATTCGTCCACTGTTAACCTAACTAATTGAGCTACTAAATTATTTACGCATGAGAAAGATTACATTATTGTTAATCACCGTTTTTGCCATTTCAACAATGGCTTGGTCACAAACCACAAAAAATCCTTGGGCTTTAGGTATAGGAACCAATCACCCTGATTTTAAAGGCGCTGCATATTCAATTGGCGATTACTTAACCGATGCATATTGGCAGTACAAAGGCATTCCATTACGCATTTCGGCTGCCCGCAACCTAAGCAAATCTTTTAACCTTGAAACTTCATTCAACATGGTAAAGCTTGACAACACAGGTTTTGCTATAACCGACGACAAGTTTTGGGATTGGGATCTAAACCTTCAATACAAATTGGCCAATGGCTATATCTTGAAGAAAGAAGATACTAAAATTGATCCTTACTTATTTATTGGAGGCGAAATAACCCATTATAATGGTGTGAGTTATGGCGCTGCCATGGGCGGTTTTGGTTTTAATGCTTGGCTTACCGAAAAGTTTGGCCTATATGCTCAGGCTGCTTACGATTATGTACCCGATGGCGATAATTATTACCATTTTGGTTTCGGTCTCAAATATCGCTTTGGCATGAAGGACAAAGACAAAGATGGTATTGCCGATAAAGAAGATGCATGCCCCGAAACACCCGGTATTGAGCAGTTTAAAGGTTGCCCGGATACCGACAAAGATGGCATACAAGATAAAGAAGACGAATGCCCAACCGTTGCTGGCAAACCTGAGTTAAAAGGTTGTCCCGACAAGGATGGCGATGGCATTGCGGATAAAAACGATGCTTGCCCCGAGGTTGCTGGCTTGGCTGCTTTAAATGGCTGCCCCGATAAAGATGGCGATGGCATTGCTGATAAAGACGACAAATGCCCCGATGTAAAAGGATTGCCTGCATTAAAAGGCTGTCCCGATAAAGATGGTGATGGAGTTACGGATAAGGACGACAATTGCCCCGAGGTTGCTGGCCCAGCCTCAAACAAAGGTTGCCCTGTTGAAGTTGAAAAACCCAAATTCAGTTTTGCTCCAGTTATCGTTTATTTTGAATCGAACAGTGCCAAACTAACAGATAAATACAAAGCCGTTTTAGATGCTGCTTTAGCTGCAATGGGCGGCAAAGCTGATAGTGAGTATTTTGTTAATGGCTATGCTGATAGCCAAGGCCCAGATGATCATAACATGAAGCTTTCAGAAAAACGCAACAAGGCTGTTGTGGATTACTTAAAAGCAAAAGGATTAGATGTAAAACGTTTTGATCCTAAAGCTTATGGTGAAGCAAGCCCTGCTGCTACCAACGACACACCCGAAGGAAGGGCTCAAAACCGTCGTTGCGAAATCATCTTGAAATAAATTCAGCAAGCAAATCTTACAAGGCGGGGAATCTTAGGGTTCTCCGCTTTTTTATTGCCTATGCCTATCGCACAAGCCTCAGCTAACAGATAGTACTTACGAAGGCGAACGTGTAAACCGTATATTTGCAACATTAAAAGCTAGCTTATGATTTCGTTTTTTATTGGCGTTGGCGTTCTATTAATTGGTTTCTTCTTTTATAGCCGATTGGTAGAACGTGTTTTTGGCATCCAAACCCAGCAAGCCACTCCGGCATATGCCTTACAAGATAATGTTGATTACGTGCCCATGGGTTGGGGAAAGATTTTCCTTATCCAGTTTTTGAACATTGCCGGCCTTGGCCCAATTTTCGGGGCAATTTTAGGTGCTGCTTATGGCCCGGTCGTCTTCTTTTGGATAGCTTTGGGTTGTGTGTTAGGAGGTGCAGTGCACGATTACTTAAGCGGTATGCTGTCGCTTCGCCTAAACGGATTGAGTATTGCAGAGATTGTTGGACGTTACCTTGGGTTGCCTATAAAGCAGTTTATGCGGGTGTTTACGGTTATCCTGATGATTATGGTTGGTGCCGTGTTTATTACAGGACCAGCCGAAATTTTAGCTACACTCACCAAATCCATAAGTCCGGTTTTTACTGTCACGTTTTGGGTTGTGGTCATCATCGTGTATTACGTAATGGCCACTTTACTACCTATCGATAAACTTATTGGCCGTGTTTACCCATTTTTTGGTTTTGCGCTCTTATTTATGGCTGCCGGCATACTTGGTGGGATTTTTTACGCAGGCTACGCGCCTTACATTCCAGAGGCCGTGCCAGCGAATCTATTCAACATGAAATCAAATGCCAGTGCTTCACCCATTTTCCCCATGATATTTATTACCGTTGCTTGTGGCGCGGTTTCAGGATTTCATGCCACCCAATCGCCGCTCATGGCACGTTGCCTAAAGAGCGAGAAAAAGGGCCGGAATGTGTTTTATGGTGCTATGATTGCCGAAGGCTTGGTAGCTATGATTTGGGCTGCCGCAGCCATGGCGTTCTTCCGTGGTGTGCCCAGCCTTAACGAGGCCATTAGCCTCAAAACCCCTGCATCGTTGGTAAATGAAGTTTCGGTAAGCCTCTTAGGGACTTTTGGTGGTTTCTTGGCTGTGCTGGGAGTGGTTGCTGCACCCATTTCTACAGGCGATACAGCCTTTAGGAGCGCCCGCCTCATTATTGCCGATTTCTTAAAGTTTGACCAAAAGCCACTGCTAAACCGCATCATTATTAGCTTGCCCTTATTTGTGGTAGGTGTTGGGCTAAGCTTCGTCAAGTTCGAAATAATCTGGAAATACATGACCTGGGCCAACCAAAGCTTGGCTGTAATTGTTCTGTGGGCAGTAACGGTTTACCTTCGTACAGCCAAAAAATGGTATTTTATTAGCCTTGCTCCTGCCCTATTTATGACCATGGTGGTTACCACCTATATCCTTATGGCACCTATCGGATTTAGATTATCATATGGCTTAGCCTTGCTTGGATCAACAATCATAACAGCTTTTTTGCTTTTTGCTTTTTATCGCTACAGCAATCCTGCGAAAGTTGTGGACTAAGGCATATTCGCAATACGTTGAACTACAACTCAACAAAAACGGATTTTAGATCTTTAGTCTGCCCAACTATCACTTTACCCTCTTAAGCATTTTCGAAATCCCTATTGCAATAAGCCTAGTCCGGTCAGCATTCCATATCTCGCACTGCAATTTGATTATTTTCGATTCATTTTCTAAGAGCAAGGTTTCGGCTATAAGGGTGTCGCCCTCCACTGCCGATGATTTATAGTCGATAATGTTGTTAACGGTTACACAATGATAATCAGGCATAAAAATCATGGTGGTGGCACCAATGGCGTCATCAATAATCAGGGCGGAGATGCCCCCATGTAGTGTACCATACGGATTGGTCATGTCTTTTCGTACGATGTGTTTAAAAGTCAAGCCTTTTTCGCTTGCACCAACCCAAATTGGGTTGAGCCATCGCATCACGGGTGAAACGGAGTCTTGGGAGTCTTTTCCTATAAATTGGTTGATTATGTTTGGTATAGATTCCATTGCTGGTTTTTAGCTTTCGTTTTACGGTTATTTCAATTTGTTTATAAAAATGGCAAAGGCAGCCCAAAGGTACGATCCAATAAGCAGCCTCTGCTATATGCTTTCAAGCAAATTCGTTAAAAATAATTTACGTAGCTTATTTCAGGGTAAACCCCGCTTCTTTTACATCACGCGAGTTGCCTCCAATAAAGATTTTAAAATCGCCTGGTTCAGCTACAAATCGCAAGTCGCTGTTGTAAAACTTAAGGTCTTCTATACTTAGCTCAAATTCCACCTTTTGCGTTTCTCCCTTCTTAAGGAAGATTTTTTGAAAGCCTTTCAATTCCTTCACCGGACGAGTTATACTGCCAACGAGGTCTCGCAAATAGAGCTGAACCACTTCGGCTCCGTCGTAATTTCCAGTATTGGTTACAATTACAGATGCAATGAGTTTATCATTTGCTGTAAGTTGCGTATTGCTTAGGTTGATTTCGCTATACGAAAATTGGGTGTAACTCAAGCCATATCCAAATGGATAGAGGGGTTCGTTGCTAACGTCAAGGTAGTTAGTACGGAATTTGCTAAACCATGCACCCTGGCCCAAAGGACGACCTGTATTTTTATGGCTGTAATAAAGCGGCACTTGTCCAATGTTCTGCGGGAAGGTGGTTGTGAGCTTGCCCGAAGGATTTACTTCACCAAACAACACATCCGCAATTGCATGTCCAGCTTCAGTACCACCAAACCAAACATTTAGAATGCTGGGAATATTGGCTTGCTCCCAGCTGAGTGTTAATGGCCTGCCCGTAAAAAGAACCAGAACTACCGGTTTTCCGGTACTTAACAAGGCTTTAAGCAACTCCTGTTGATTAGCAGGCAGGTTAATATCGCTTCGGCTCGAGCTTTCCCCACTCATCTCGGCCGCCTCGCCCATAGCAGCTACTATAACATCTGACTCACCAGCAATTTTTAACGCTTCGGCTATCATTTCCGACTCCGGCCTATTATCACGGTCAGTACTTTTTCCAAATACGCTTATACGTTCTTCTAATTTACTATCGCTCACAAAGTTGGCCCCTTTTGCATATTTAACCGTCACTCCTGCGGCTTGTAAGCCGTCCATTATTGAAGCAGATTTCTCAAAATCAACAGCCACACTCCAGGTGCCTGGCATATTTAAGCGGTTGTTAGCCAAAGGCCCTACCAATGCAACTTTGGCGTTCTTTTTCAAGGGCAACAAATTGCCATCGTTTTTGAGCAAAACAAAGCTGTTTGCGGCAGCATTGCGGGCGGCTTTTCGACTTTCCGGTGTAAAAATCTCGGTCGCAGCACGCTTTTCGTCACAGTACAAATAAGGGTTTTCGAACAGCCCAAGTGTGTATTTGGCTTCCAGTACACGGCGGCAGGCCAAATCTATATCGCGCATGCTTACTTTGCCCTCGGCCAACGATTTTTGCAATGTTGTTAAAAACCCTTCGCCAACCATATCCATGTCGATGCCAGCTTTTAGGGCAAGAGCCGAAACAGTCTGCAAATCACCCATTCCATGGTCAATCATTTCGTTTATGGCGGTGTAATCGGTCAGCACAAAACCCTTAAAGCCCCATTGGTTACGAAGCACATCGGTCATTAGCCACCTGCTTCCGGTAGCTGGTATTCCATCCACTTCGTTAAACGAACTCATCACACTGCCCACGCCAGCATCCACAGCAGCTTTATACGGAGGGAAGTACTCGTTATACATTCGCAACTTGCTCATATCTGTAGTGTTGTAATCGCGACCTGCTTCAGAGGCTCCATAGAGGGCATAATGTTTTACACAAGCCATGATGGTGTTGTTTTTGGTTAAATCGCTGCCCTGATAGCCCTTAACCATCGCCTTAGCTATTTGTGAGCCCAAGTAAGGGTCTTCGCCACTGCCTTCGGCAATACGGCCCCATCGAGGATCGCGGGCTATATCAACCATGGGCGAGAAAGTCCAGCAGATGCCATCGGCACTGGCTTCTTGCGCTGCTATGCGGGCACTTTGTTCTATCAAGGCCATATCCCATGTGCAAGATAAGCCCAAAGGAATGGGGAAACCAGTTTTGTAGCCATGAATCACGTCCATACCAAAAATCAGCGGGATTTTAAGCCGGCTTTCTTCCATAGCAACCTTTTGAACCGCTTTAATTTTGGCTACCGATTTAATGTTGAAGATGCCGCCAACCTTGCCTTCTTTTATCTTTTTTCCAATATCAGAGCTGGCAGCTTGCCCCGTGGTTATATCCCCAGAACCGGGCAGGTTTATCTGGCCAAGTTTTTCCTCAAGGGTCATCTTAGCCATCAATTCATCAATAAACTTGTTCATTTTCGAGTTGTTAGCTTCCTGCGAAAACAGACTGGCAGTTAGGGTAAGGCAAACTGCTAATGCCCAAAATTTAACAGATTTCATTTCTATTCGGTATTTATTCTGATTTAATAATTTGCGTACGTTCTGAGATGCCACTTTCGTTAAAAGATTCAATGCAAAAATAATATGGAACTTCCTTATCCATCGCCTTAAACCAATATTCATTGCTGCCATAAACCAATATATTGTTGTAGAGTTTATTGGATTCGGTGCCGAAGTAAATGGTATAACCCATGGCTTGGTCAACAGCACTCCATTTTATCCAAGCGCTGCGCTTGTCAGTTTGGGTGCGTAATACCATAAAGTTTTGTACGGGTGGCGGTGGCATTCCCGGGCTTTTGCCAAATACCCTAAATCCACTTATTGCGAATTTTCCGGTTGGCATGTGTTGGTTCACCATCTTCAGGTAGCGTGTGCTTACAGGTACTTCAAGTTCAATATAATCATGGGGCACATCGGTGGTGTTTTTGCTTTTATCAAGCAGTGTTTTCCATTTCTTACCATCCGTTGAACAGTATAGGATATATTGGTGATAAACACCTGACTGTTTTCCAAGAAATTCTGCATCCTGATCGGCATAATTTATTTGAATGGCAAAAACTTGGCTTAAGGCTCCCAAGTCGGTCGAAATCCATTCACCCGAATTGGCTGTTTGAGCGCTCCAATAAGTCTGTATTTTTTCGTCAACCGCATAATTTGGATAATAGCCGCCAAGGCTTGATGAAGCTGTTACGGGTTTTTGGTAGTTCAAGAGCATCCAGCCAGTAAACCTGCCTTCCGTATGCTTGGCTTTCGCATTAGGGAGATAATATGGATAATCGCCATAGGCTGTATTGCAATACATTACATTGTCGGCATCAAATCCTGCTGGCCATAGACCCAGCCTGCGCTCAAAATTGTTTTTCACCGAAATGGCCAGCGTGCTGACATGCCAGTAATTGCCCCAATTATCCAAAAATGTTGAACCATGGCCTGCGCCCCGTGCAAAACCACCAGCCTTATACGATAAAGGCGTTGAAACATGATCGAACGGCCCCAAGGGCGATTTCCCAACAGCCACGCCATCCGCATATCCGCTGAATTCGGTTCCGGGTGCCCCATATTGCAAATAGTATTGATTCTGGTATTTGGTCATCCAGGCACCTTCTATAAAAGGTTCAAGGAAGGTGTTATCTTGATACTCGCCAAAACGCTGCCAACCAAAGCGTTGTTGATCGAGCAACAGCAGTTCTTTGCGTGCGCCAAGGGGCTTAAAGGTTTTACGGTTGATTTCAATGCCGTAGATTGGATATGAATTGCTGCTACCATTGTACATGAAAAGCTTGCCATTATCATCCACAAAAAACGCCGGATCCCAACCACCGATTTCAAATTCGGGGATGGCTTCTTTCCAATCGTTAGCCTTGGGGTTGGTGCTCATCCAAATTGGGAAATTACTCGAGTATGTAGAGCCAAACACCAAGAGTGTATCGCCCTGAACCCATACGGCTGGTGCGCATAAATCATCGTACACTTTATGGTAAGGTTTTAAAAACGAGCGGGAGACGAAGTTCCAATGGCTTAAGTCGGCACTCCACCAATAGCCCCACTGGTTGGTGCTAAAAAGATAATAATCGCCTTTGTAGTTTACAATAACAGGATCGGCAGTAGCCCGATGTTTGCCTGACTCGGTAAAGTTGGGTATCGGGCACCAGGCATAATCGAGGTTTAATGGGTTGCAGTATGTTTTTTGGGCATAAGTGGAGGGCAAGACAGCCCTCAGTGCACAAAGTATAAATATTAGCAGTAATTTTTTATCCATATTTTATGAGTTAGCTGCTTGCAAATTAATGGGTAAAGTCGTATTCAATTGTGAAGCAAAGAGAAAGGGCGAGATAGCATAGTTATCCACGGAGGGTTTTTGATTTGCTGAAATTGAGTTGAGTGTCCCAAATTCGGGCTTCGTTTTGGCAGGCCAGAGGAATGTTGAGGGAACACAGAGGGGCTCAGAGGGTTTTTGGTTTGTTAAAATTGAATCATGTGTCGCAAAGAAAGATGGTGTTTTTTTTGCACAGAGGGAAATTGAGGGAGCACAGAGGCACACGGAGGGATTTTGCTTAGTTGAAATTGAATTACGTGTCCCAAAGCCAGATTGCGTATTTTTTGCACAGAGGAATGTTGAGGTAGAACGGAGGGGCGCGGAGGTATTTTGCTTAGTTGAATTTGAATTACGTGTCCCAAAGCCAG
>CAZKHA010000054.1:0-20502 GCA_964552325.1 uncultured Bacteroidales bacterium | reverse complement strand
AATTTTACGTTCACTCCCGTCTGTTCAATCAGTACGGGAGTTTTCGTTTTGGGTGGAGGAAGAAGAAAGGGTGAAGGGTGAAGGGTGAAGGGTAAAGGGTGAAGGGTGAAGGATAAAGGGTGAAGGGTAAAGGGTAAAGGGTAAAGGGTTCATGGTGAAGGGTGAAGGACGACAAACTTCAACCAAAAAGATAGGATACATGTAAATTGGTGTTGACTATAACTCTTGGTTATCGTTCATGATTGCATTTTGTCGGCGGATGCCTTCATCGTGCATTTGCTGCAAAACATTAAGCAAAAACGTTTTATCGAGTCCGCTGCTAATCCCGTGTGCAAGTCTATCTTCAATTATCTCGCGCCAACGCCGCAATTGAAGAATAGTTATATTGTTCTCTTTTTTAAAATGCCCAATTTCATCAACAATGTTCATCCGATGACTAAGGATTTCGATTAACTCATTGTCGAGCTTGTCAATTTCGCTTCTTAGGCGTTCTAATGTATCTTCTTTGCCGCTCGAATAGCTAGAACGACGAAGCACCAAGTGCTTTAAAAGATCCTCTAATTGCAACGGACTAATTTGCTGATCACGATCAGTTAGTGCTTTATCGGGTTGGTTGTGCACTTCTATCATCAATCCATCCATCTCCAAATCCATGGCCTTTTGCGCTAGCGGGAACAGCAAGTGGCGATTACCTGCCATATGACTTGGGTCGGTAATAACCGGGATACTTGGGCAAAGGCGCTTAATTTCGATTGGTATTTCCCACATGGGAGCGTTGCGGTAAGGGCTGCGCTTAAAAAACGAGAACCCTCTATGGATGGCGGCAAGCTTATGTAAACCAGCTTTTTGAAACCGTTCAAGTGCTCCTAGCCAAAGCTCAGGATCTGGATTAACCGGGTTTTTAACTAGTACAGGTATATCAAAACCTTTAACAGATTCGGCAATTTCTTGCACCAAAAATGGGTTTACGGTAGTACGTGCCCCTACCCAAAGAATGTCAACACCTTGTTTCAAAGCTAGTTCAACGTGTTTAGGAGTAGCTACCTCAACACAGGTTTTGAGTCCTGTTTGAAGTTTTACTTCGTTAAGCCAAACCAAGCCTTCTGCACCACTTCCCTCGTAAGAGTTAGGACGGGTGCGAGGCTTCCATAATCCAGCCCTAAAAACTTTTACCTGTGGGATGGCAGCTAAGCCTTTAGCTGTAACCATGACTTGTTCAAACGATTCGGCACTGCATGGCCCTGCTATTACTAACGGGAAATCGTTGGTGGGCAACCAGGTTTGAAGCGGCTCTATATGGATATCTCTACAAATCACCGCGCAAAGGTACAAGGTTTTTTATGCCCAAAAAAGTTTTTTGGAATCTCTCTAAATAGTAAGCAGGCCTTGGGTTCAATATTAACATAAAACACTCATAAACAACACTTTTACTGATTTAACCATTCTTTAAATGCACCAACTTTTTCGCGGCTAACGATTATTTCATCATCCGTAGGTATTATAAGCTTAAGCTTTAACCGGCTGTTGGAATAGTGCACAATATCAACTATGGCTGAAATACTGACAATAAACTGCCTGTTTACCCTAAAAAATAACGCAGGATCAAGGCATTTCTCTAACTCCTCAAGCGTGAGATCCACATCAAGGTTTTTGCCTTCGGTAGTTGTGAAAAATGTTGCTTTGCTCAAACTGTAAAAACAAGCAATTTGCTGTGTTGCTATATTGCGGTAATGGTCGCCCACCCGGACCAGAAAACGGGTTTTAAACTTCCGGGTCAATACATTTACCACTTTTTCGATGGCGTTTAGGTTAACATGGTTAGGGGAAGTTTCTGATTTTCGAAGCGTCTTAAATTTCTTGATGGCAAAAAGCAACTCTTCTTCATCAACAGGTTTGAGCAAATAGTCGATACTGTTTACCTTGAAAGCTTTAAGCGCATATTCATCAAAAGCGGTTGTAAAAATAATTGGGAAGTCGGGTTTACAATGCTCAAAAACCTCAAAACTAAGGCCATCAGCCAATTGAATGTCAAAAAAGCCAAGCTCAGGTTGGGGATTATGCTGCAGCCAATGGATTGTAGCCACAACACTATCGAGCTTGGCAACAATTTGGGCTTCGGGAACCAATTTTTGAATAAGCTTGGTAAGCCGTTCAGCGGCTAGTTTTTCGTCTTCAACAATTATTATATTCATACCTTAACCAGTTTAAGTATTCCTAATCTTAGGTATTTTAACGGTAAAACTTAAGTTGTCTTTTTGAATCGAAACAGGCAACTTTGTAAAATGGAGATATCGCTGTGTAATGCTGCTGAGGCCATAACCTACTCCATGTAAGGCAGGTTTCGGTTGTAGATTATTCTGAACCACAAAGTACTCGCCTTCCTCAAACACCCGGATATGCAGTGGCTGAGAGGCCGAAATAATGTTATGCTTGATGGCATTTTCAAGCACCAATTGCATGGCCAAGGGTATGACCAGAAATTTGGTGTCAAGCATGGCTATCTCAACCGAAAAGCCTTCATCGAACCGCATTCGTTGAAGAAAAACAAACGAGTTGGTAAACTTTAGCTCCTCTTCAAAGCTTACCAAATCCTTATCGCGGCTTTCGAGCACGTACCGATACACATCGGCCAATTGCTTAATAAACTTGACGGCTTGCTGTTGGTTGGTTTCAACCAAACTGGTAAGCACGTTTAGGCTGTTAAATAAAAAATGTGGGTTTACCTGGCTTTTTAATGCTTCAAACTGATGCTTTAGTGCCAACTGTTTAACCTGCTCGTTTTCGATCAAACCCTGCCTCCATTCGTTAAAAAACACTTTCAAGTACATAATAAGCGTAATGATAAAAGCTATTACCAACTCACTTAACATGGTGTAGAAACCTTCTTGAAACAGCTTCTGCAGCGTTAAATCACCCTGGTACTTGAAAGAATAAAACAAATAATTAATCCCAATTATGGCCAAGATACTGTAAACCAATCCAGTTATTAAGCATGCCCACAGTGTTAACACCGGCCTATGATTCCAGGGAACCAACTTACGAACTCCCATGCCTACCAAAGCATTTCCAATCCACAACGGATAGCCAATAAGTACTCCATATAAGGCAAAATCAACTAAATAAGCCCATTGGATGTCACGCGAAAAAAGGATCGAAGTACCGATACCAATAGCAGCGCAAAGAACCATGGCTATAAGTTGTTCAACAACTATCTTTAAGGCTTTTGACATGTTTGACAATTGAATTTTATATATACATCTAATATCGTGGCAAAGGCTTGTGCAAAACCCTGGTTGCTTGCAAAAGTACGATACTTGGGCTATATCCTCTCAAGAAAAGCTTCCGTTAGTTTGCTGGCTGGCAGTAACAAATCATATTGTATCCGGACAATACACCTACACTGGCTGAGGTTCGATCGGTATTTATGCAGCAAGCCCCAACATATAAGGTAAAATTTGCTCTTAAAACCTATTTACAATTGGAAAGCAATTGCCTGTTATCTTGTTTGCCCCAATCGGGCATTAAAGGGTCTTTTACTACTTGGCTATCAAAAAGTTCATTGGCTTTAACAAGATTTGGTTTTGCTGCATCTTGTCCACCACCAAACATTTTTGGGGTATTAAAAAGATTTTGTCCACGCAAGTAAAAGCATCTTGGGTTATTGGCGTTGAGTTTCTCGGCAGTATAAAGGGCTTCATAAACCTTTTGAGAGTATTTCATGCCCCGCGACATTGGGTTTACCATTATCCTGCCTTGATACACCAACGCCTGAAGCACCCATAATTCCGATTCTTTGGGTTGAAGCTCCAAGGCCATATCAATTAGTTGTTGGGCAGTATTTAAAAGATTGTCTTTGGCATCGCCATCTTGCAACGTAAATGATTGAACCGTCTGGCAATAGGCAGCATAATAAACGGGTAACCATTCCTGCGGTGCCATTAGCATTAAACGTTCAAACCGAGCAGCCAAATCGGGCATTTTGTCAGGCGAAGATGCTTTCAATTCTTGTACAGTAACAAGCATCAATGAATCATAGACCTTGGTTTGTGCATGTGACTTAAGGCCAAGAAACAATACGATTGAAAATAATAAAATTTTGGTTTTCATACAATTAGATATTAAGTTATTGAATATTACGAACAGTCTCTTTTTTGGGATGGTCAATAGAAATAAAAATTCCAGCAAACAAAAACCGGCTGGCTGCAGGTGTAATGGCATAAGGTTGATACAAACCGTTGGCGCCAGGCTCTGAGCTATAATGGTATCCGAATATTTGTGAAGTTCCCAGTACATTGCTAACAATTAGATGGATTATGGTAAACTGCCCAAAAACCTCGGTTAAATAGCTGGCATTAACGCTTAAGTCGTGATACGATTTTGTGCGGCTTTCGAGAAAACCTGGCTGGTTAGGGTTTTCGTAAGGCCTACCTGAAGCAAAAGTATAAGTAGCTCCAAACTGCATGCTTATCTTATCAACAAAATACTTGGCCACCACATTAAGGTTATGTTCACTTATAAAAGATGGAGTGGCCTTTACAGGATAATCTCGAAACAATCTTTTGCTGTCAATCCACGAATAGGAAATCCAGTAATCGAGTTCGCGAATGGTTTTTTGGTCGCGCCAGAAAAGGTCAAACCCACGGGCAAAGCCGTTACCTGTATTTGTATAAGTTGTTGGATCAGGATTGTGCAACCAAGCAAATTGCACCAAATTTGAATAATCTTTGTAGTAGGCTTCAGCCCTGAAAACACGATCGTTATGGGTGTATTGATAATTAAGGATGACGTGGTCAGCACGTTCAAACCCGGGCTGGTGTGTATAAAGTAACACATCCTGCACTGGGTTTTGAAAAAACCGTCCAAAGGCCAACGAAAGCTGGCTGTGGCGTGTTGTACGAACCGAAGCTGCTAACCTTGGCGCTAAATTGCCTTTGCTAAGAAGCCCCGAATACTCTGAGCGTACACCGGCTCGTACCGCTATCAAAGCCGAAGGTGTAATTTCTGCCTCGGCAAATGCGGCTGTTTGATATTCTTGAAAATCAGTTTTATACCAAGCTGTTGCAGCATTACTAAAATAATCTTGTTCATACCTTTGTCCATAGACTTCAGCACCCGATTTTATTTTTACCGATTTGCTTACCGAATGATTGATGGTAAATCTGGCTTGCAGCAGCTTGTTGTCTTCAATAAGTTTATCGATGCCCAACTGCCGGTCATCCTTATCCAAAGCCATCGAAATACCAGCATACCATGTTGTTTGCTCCCCAAACGATCCATTGTAAGTAGAATTCAAGTAATAGTTCCTGTTTTTTAAACCGATAGGGGTTGTAGTAGCCTCGGCATCAAAGTTGGGATATTGTATGGATACGTTGCCATGGCTAAAATTGCCAAAAACCCGTAACAATTGTCCTGATTTACTTTTATAGCGGTAGGATAAAGAGCCGCTTAGTTCTTCGGGAGCCTGGGAATAATCCATCTTCTGGTTAATGAGCTTAAAATAGGGCCAGAGGTTTGTATAATCGAGTGAGGCTGAAATACTTTTATTGTCAGTTCGATGGGTATGTGAAAGCCCAGCACCCACACTTGTGATTGATAATCCAGATTCGGTACGCTCGGCAAGGCCATTGGTTTTAAGAACCAAAGCTGACGACATTGCTTGCCCATACTCGGCTGAATAACCGCCTGTGCTAAATACTGTTCCAGTGAACATGAATGGTGAAAAACGGCCACGGGCAGGAATATCAGGCACTTGAGAAGAATAGGGATTGGCAATTAACATTCCATCCATATACGAACGGGTTTCAGATGCTTCTCCACCTCTTACAAAAAGCCGGCCATCTTCGCCCACCTGTTGTGTACCGGGCAATGAGCGCAAGGCTCCATATAAATCGCCAGCTGAACTAGCTGTGGTTACAATATCCAATGGTTTTAAAACCACGGCTTTATGCTCATCTGAGGCCTCAAAGGTTCCTGCAGTTATAACCACTGCATTCAATGAGTTGATGGCTTCTTGCAAAACAATTTCACGTTTTACCAGCTTTTGGTTGAGGTCAACTTGAACTTCATAGGATTCAAAGCCAATCATGCTGGCTATCAATACTTGCGCGTTCTTAGCTGCTGTTGTAAAACCAAATGAGCCATCGGCAGCTGTAGCAGCACCGTCGATGGTGCCTTTTATAAACACATTCACGCCGGGAATAGGTTTGCCATCCGAATCGTTAACTACACCTTCAACCTTGGTTTGAGCCATCAAAAAAAACGGTACCATCAGGCTGCTATAAAACACCAAGGTTTTTTTTGCCAGAAACGATTTGCTTGGCTTCATTGTGTAACAAAAGCTATGCTTAAGGGAGTTTCTCAAGTACAAGTAAGCAGTTATAAGGAAAGACAACTTTGTAGCCATGTTGTGTAGTATTTATTACGTGGCAAAGGTGCACTGCGTTTTCGGTCCAAAAAAAAGATAGGTTCCGAAGTGTTAAAAACGTGGGATAAACTGCATAATTTTGGTGACAAAAGGTGTTAAACTTGCTGAGCCTATTGAATGACTTCTGGCTCCAAAATAGAAAAGCCAGGGATCTAATATTGTTAACTCCCTGGCTTATAATTACAAAACGAATAACTTTATAAACTTCCAATCATTTTGGATGGGTCAACCCACTTGTCAAAGTCTTCAGATGACACAAGGCCAAGGGCAATAGCAGCTTCTTTGAGTGTAGTTCCTTCATGATGGGCTTTTTTGGCAATTTTGGCAGCATTCTCATATCCAATGTGGGTATTTAGGGAGGTAACCAACATCAAAGAGTTCTCCATGTTTTTCTTGATAAAGGGCAGATTGGCTTCGATACCAATTGCACAGTTTAGGTTAAACGAAACGCAGGCTTCGCCAATCAAACGTGCAGCTTGCAAGAAATTGGCAATCATAACAGGCTTAAATACATTTAGTTGAAAATGCCCATGCGTTCCGGCAACGGTAATTGCCGCATCATTGCCTATCACTTGGCAGCACACCATTGTTAATGATTCGTTTTGGGTAGGATTAACCTTTCCGGGCATGATAGACGATCCGGGTTCGTTTTCGGGAAGGTGCAATTCTCCAATGCCACATCTTGGGCCAGAGGCAGAAAGGCGAATATTATTGCCAATATGCATTAAGCTTACAGCCAATGTTTTAAGCGCACCTGATGCTTCCACGATGGCATCATGGGCAGAGAGTGCTTCAAACTTATTTGGTGCTGTAACAAACGGCAGGCCGGTTAGGGTTGCAATTTGCTTTGCCACCTCCACATCGTATCCTTTTGGAGTGTTAAGACCAGTGCCCACGGCTGTTCCGCCCAGGGCCAACTCGGCTAAATGAGGCAACGTATTGCGTAAGGCGCGCATACCATGATCTAATTGTGCTACATAGCCTGTAAACTCTTGCCCTACCGTTAACGGTGTAGCATCCATAAGGTGCGTACGCCCTGTCTTAACAATATGTTTGAAGGCTTCGGCTTTAGCTGCTAAGGTATCGCGAAGCATTTGTACGCCTGGCAAGGTGGTTTCTATCACCATTTTGTAGGCTGCAATGCTCATGGCGGTTGGAAAAGTGTCGTTTGAGGATTGTGATTTGTTAACATCATCGTTGGGGTGAATATAGGTTTTAGCACCCGTAAGCTCACCGCCCCTAATAACCTCTGCCCTATTGGCTACCACTTCGTTCACATTCATATTGCTTTGAGTGCCCGAGCCGGTTTGCCATATAACCAATGGAAACTGGTCATTAAGTTTACCTTCGAGGATTTCGTCGCAAACTTGTGCAATTATCTGTGTTTTTTCATCCGATAGCACGCCAAGTTTATTATTGGCAAGTGCTGCTGCTTTCTTAAGATATGCAAAAGCCATAATTATCTCGCGGGGCATCGATGCCTCGGGCCCAATCTTGAAATTTCCACGGCTACGTTCGGTTTGAGCCCCCCAATATTTATCTGCTGGCACCTCTACTGGGCCCATGGTGTCTTTTTCAATCCTTGTTTTCATACTTCACTAAATCGTTTAAATAATTATATTTCAACCTATTTTAATTCATTTATAAAATCTGCCAAGGTTTCGGCATCATCACACACCGCGGCTTTATACGGCAGTTCGATAATAGGCCTACGAAGGAGGTTTGGAAACTCCATAATCAACTTGATCCATTCGTCATCGGTAAAATTTTTGCCCTTGAAGCGGCTTTTAAATACGTCTTCCTGCTTGCGCACTAAGTGTGCTGCGGGAAGGTTTAACTTCATCAACAGCTTCTTAAAACCATCAAATTCAATTTGTTGCTTAAGGTAATCAACAATTTGAAAATCCTTACCTGTGGCTTGCAAGGCTTGCAAACCTGCCCTTGATTTGGCACAACGGGCATTGTGATAGATTCGAATCATCGTAAAATTTATTTGGACGGTTCTCCATATTGGAGACTTACAAAGTTAAACACATAAAGCCATGAAATGGTTAGCCCTTGCAAAAAAAAACCGGAAACCTAAACAAAGATTTCCGGTATCATTCAAAAACGTACAAGCGTATAAGGCTTATCCGCACACAGTATGGCCGCAGGTACATTTTAGGCAACCTTCTTGATACATAAGGGTATCTGATTGCTTACATTTTTCGCAAACTGCTTTTTGGGGCTTAACGCCATCGGGAATAAATTTCTTAAGCGAGCGCTCAACACCTGTTTTCCATGAATGGATGCTGGGCGTATCGAGGATAAGCTTTGAGACCAAATCGACCACTGCATGTAAAGGCATTCCATGGCGTAAGATCCCCGAGATGAGCTTGGCATAGTTCCAATATTCTTTGTCGAACATTCTCGACAAGCCTTCCATAGTTGTGCTATAACCATCTTCATCTTGGAATTTAAAGTCATAGCGTGAAGTGCCATCGGGTAGCCTGTTTTTGATAACCCATCCTTTTTTCACCCAATCAGGCGCATAGAATCCTTTTGCTTTTCCGGTAAATATTTCATAGGGCCGGCCTTCGTATAAACCAACTACTGCAACCCAGCGTTCATTTTCTTCATTCAAAAACCGTACAACTTCGGCCTCAAGGATTTTGGGGCGTGGGGGAGCATTGTTTTCGACCAGGGTTGGTGCCTTGCCTTTCTTATCGTTATTCGAAATCAATACGCCATCTCTTGAACCATCACGATAAACGGTTATTCCTTTGCATCCACTTTCCCAGGCGGTTTTATAAATCTCGCTAACCATCGACTCGGGTGTTTCGTTGGGGATATTCACAGTAACGCTGATAGAGTGGTCAACCCATTTTTGAACGGCACCTTGCATCTTCACTTTGGCCACCCAATCCACATCGTTGGCTGTGGCTTTGTGATAAGGCGAAGCCTCGATGATAGGTTTAAGTTGTTCATCGGAATAGTGAATAACTTCATCAACGTTGAAACCGTTAACCCTAAGGTATTCAACAAATAAATGATGGAACACATTGTATTCTTCCCATGTATCGCCTACTTCATCGGTAAACTTTACTACTGCATTTTTATCGTTGGGGTTTATCTTCCGGCGGCGTTTATACGAAACGCTAAAAACGGGCTCGATGCCTGAGGTGGTTTGCGTGCAGATACTTACACTGCCTGTTGGAGCAATGGTAAGTAATGAGATGTTGCGGCGGCCATATTTCTCCATATCGGCATACAACTGTGGGTCAGCCTCTTTTATGCGGTTGATGAGCGGGTTGCTTTTCTCGCGCTCTTTATTGTAAATGGGGAAAGGTTTACGTTCACGAGCCATTTGTACCGATGAACGGTAAGCTTCGAGCGCAAGTGTACGCTGAAGGTTAACGGCAAACTCAATGCCTTTGTCAGAGCCATACCTAATGCCAAGGGCTGCCAACATATCGCCTTCGGCCGTTATCCCAAAGCCCGTGCGACGACCCATGAGCGCTTTGCGGCGTATGTTTTCCCACAACATGCGTTCTACACGCTTGGTTTCCTCTTCTTCGGGGTCATCTTGTATTTTTTTGAGGATGATGTCAATTTTTTCTATTTCCAGATCAATAATGTCATCCATCATGCGCTGGCCTTTTTGAACATGCTCTGCAAAAAGATCGTAATCGAATTCGGCATATGCCGTAAACGGATTTTTTACATAGCTATAGAGGTTGATGGCCAAGAGGCGGCAACTGTCGTATGGACACAGCGGTATTTCGCCACATGGATTGGTAGAAACGGTTTTGAAGCCTTTATCGGCATAGCAATCGGGTATCGACTCATTAATAATGGTATCCCAAAACAAGATGCCAGGTTCGGCCGATTTCCATGCATTATGTATGATTTTATTCCACAACTCTCTGGCTTTTATATCTTTGGTAACCTTTGGATGTGATGAGTCGATGGGAAATTTCTGAGTAAATTCTTTGTCACCCACTACGGCCTGCATAAAATCGTTGGTAAGTTTAACCGAGATATTGGCGCCTGTAACTTTACCAGCTTCAAGTTTAGCATCGATAAAATCGGATGAATCGGGATGTTTAACTGAAATGGAGAGCATGAGGGCACCTCTGCGGCCATCTTGGGCTACCTCACGAGTAGAATTGGAATAACGTTCCATAAAAGGTACGATCCCTGTGGAGGTGAGGGCTGTGTTTTTAACAGGGCTGCCTTTAGGCCTGATGTGTGATAAATCGTGACCAACCCCACCTCTGCGTTTCATGAGTTGAACCTGTTCCTGGTCAATTCGCATAATGCCACCATACGAATCGGCAGGGCGGTCTTGCCCAATAACAAAACAATTGGAGAGCGAGCCAGCTTGAATGTTGTTTCCGATGCCCGCCATTGGGCTTCCCTGAGGAATTATGTACTTAAAATCTTTTAACAACTCGAAAACTTCCTGCTCTGACATCGGATTGGGATACCTTTTCTCTATCCGGGCTATCTCACGGGCTATACGGTGGTGCATGTCCTCAGGAGTCAACTCGTATAGTTTTCCATCACTGTCCTTAAGAGCGTATTTCGAAATCCACACATCGGCAGCCATTGCATCGCCATTGAAGTAAGCGGTGGTTTTTTCCATGGCTTCTTCGAGTGAGTACACCACCCCGATGGGTTTGGTTGGATTGCTGTACACTTCTTTTGTTTCGGCAGCCGTTGATTGTGGTGCCTCTTCTGCAAATAAATCATTCATATAAAGATCTGTTGGCTTTGTTTTGGAACGCTTGTCCAAAACCTGCTGATAAAAATTTTTGTTTGTCGAGATGGTGGCTTTGCTCTCAGAATCAGCCATAAACTGATCATTCATCGTTTTGGCGGGTTTTAGGGTTATACAGTTAATGGTTTGGAAAAAAATACATTAAATACGGTCATGTGATATGAGGAAACAGGACGACAAGATAGTTTAAACATTTTATCGAAAATTAGCATTTTATTAACAATCGCCTGTAACATATTGAAAGCAAAAAACATAAGCATTAATAAGTTTTTTCTATTTGTTAATCCTTGAAATTTAGAAAGTTGGCAACATTTTTGATAGAATGGCTACTTTTAAATCAAATCTATTTTGGCTATTCATCGGGCTTTGCAGGCCAGATAAGCTTTTTGCCAAATCCAAGCCTATTATGGGTCATTTTTAGGTAGTCGGGCACAATGCCCCAAAGATGGGTTTCCATGAGCCTAGCAACCGGAAATTTTTTGAGGTAAGCCTTTTGTGCAATCTTCAACGATTCTCCGGCAAGTTCGCTGATGATCCCTGTAAACTGAAGCCCCTGTATCAGCCCAACCATGCTTGTTTCAAGGGCAACTGCCCCTGCAACATGGTTTTGTGCAACCGCTTCCTTGATGTGGCGCGTATGGTGATCCGAGGTAAAAACAAACATATTGTGCTCCTCAAGGTAAACATAAAAACATGTTGAGGTGTATGGCTTATTGTTGGCACAAGTAGCCAAGGTGAAGATATGGTGCTCTTCAATAAACGCTACAATTCGCATGTCAATTCCCAATGAATTCATCTTTATTTCCATAGTAACATACGTGCCCCCAACAATATAACCGAAATTGCAAAAACCTTGCGTACCAAATTCTCCGAGATTCCAAGTGCAAGCTTTGAACCAAAGTATCCACCAATAAAAAAAGCTACGGCTATAACGGCGGCATACTGCCAGTTTAAGGCACCTGCTTTGTAATAGTTTATGGCTGCCATTAAGCCAATGGGAGGCAGCATCAAGGCTAAACTTGTGCCCTGAGCTTCGTGTTGCGATAGCCCTAAGAAATAAATTAAGGCCGGTATGATGACAATACCACCACCAAGGCCCACCATACCACTAAAAACACCAGCAATAATGCCGATGACAACTAAAATCAGAACTGTTACTGCATCCATCTTCCCCCATTTTAAAAGTGGGGTGCAAAGTTAATTTCAGGCTACCCATTATACCAAATGGAGTTTTAAGAACTTCTCAACAATATGTTAATAGCTTGAAATAAAAAGTGTTATTAAAAATCCAATCCCAATGATACTTGAACAACTGCTTGATGAACCCGGCCATCAAAAATGGGCCAGGCATAGTCAAACTTCATAAAGTAGCCTACTATCAGCGCCCTAAATCCAAACCCGCCAGAGGCCACCACAGGTTGATGTTGTTCATAAACCTTAACGGCTATTGGGCCATTGTTAACATACCGTACATATAACTCGTTATCATCCGAAAAAGGCGACCATCCTGACCATGCCGTACCCGCATCGGCAAAACCTACAACTTGCAAATTCTTGAGGAAAGCCGACCTAAGCGGGTTTTGAACCAACATTCGAATAATTGGAATGCGTACTTCAGCCGAGGTCAATACATACGATGAGCCCTGTCTTACCCCAACTTTATAACCCCTAAGCCCAGCATTATGTGCCTGATATAAATAGGTTGACTGCATACCTGCAGGCAGTTGATTGTTGTATTCGGCATTAAGCTGATTGTATAAACCTCCTAAAACAAACAAAAGTTTGCCTGCGCTTCCTGAAGTACCTGAGGCCACACGTAGAGCCGTAAAAACCGAACGTCCGATTCTATTGTAGTATCTGAAATCGAAGCCCATGCTATAAACTAAAGAATTATACCTTGATGTATAAAATGCCTCGGCAAAAACACGATACGCCAAGCCTTTACGTAGGTTTAAGAAAAGATGGAGTTGGCTATTATGCTCAAATGCAAGCGCCACTTCTGGTCGTATATCAGATTGCGTAGGTTTCTTAAGGTTTGATTCATCTACAGCTTTAGCATCCTGCAGCGCATAGTTTACTCCCAACTTGCCCCAAAAATGTACATAAGGGGTAATTGGCCATGTTACTTTGCTTCCAACAAAATAGTCACGTAAAGAGAATATGCCATCGCTAACGGGCTGCTGCAATGTGCGGTAATAAAATGTATACTCTTGATGGAGCCTATGTTTTAAGTTTCGGTACCGAAGCAAGTATTCATTGTTCACCAAATCAGCTGAAACCCTAAAACCAAGATCAAGGTGATGATCCTCGGTAAGGTCAGAGCAACCACCTTGTGTTAGGATATTGAATCCCGGAACATGAAACTGAGGTTGCTGGGGATTACCAACCAATTGATACGAAAAATTATAGGCACTAAAATCAATAGCTGACGAAATCCTGCGAATATAAAACTCCGGACTATACGGAATCAACCCTTTTAACCTAAAACGTTGTATGTTGCTTGTTGTTTGAGAAGATTTTTCTGCATTCTTATACTCTGCGAACCCTGTTTTTTGCAATGCCTCCTCCGAAAACTGATAGGTCTGGAAACTAGTAACTTGGTGATAATCGGGCAAAGTGTCAACTAGGGGGATTTGGTTGCCGAAGGTTTGTGAAACATTTGTTTGGTAGCTTTTGCACTGCATTTGGTTCAGCTTATCGTAAGCAAAAGAGCCATCACCCTTCTTACTTATTAATACTTTAAATGCCGATGCATAGTGTTGCTTGGTAATAAAACTTGATGGTTTATCAAACGAAAAAGCTCGCATAAACTTTTGGTAATGAGCCAAGGTATCAAAACTTACCACTATAGAATCAATTTTGCCCAAGCACAGTTGCGAGCTTGTTTCGCTTTGGGCCAAAAAGCAGAATGCAGTATCGTTCACGGGCTCAACTCCAATCTCGCTTTGGTTGCCTGTAAACGTAAGCTGAACAGCATGCTTTATTGGCATGGGAGCTGGTAATGCCAGCAAGAACAAATCCATTTGAGCGCTTAAGTCTTTGGTAACTTCAACAAACGATGGAAACACCAATGATGTGGTACGGTTTGAACTGAAAACTACTTGGTTATTCGAGATAAAAACAGGCTCCAAATCATCAAAAACATCTTTGGTTAGCCTTTGTATATGCATGCCAGCCAGGGTTACGGTAAATATATCGGTATGCCCATCCTTAACTGCCGAAACCACTAATTTTGAACCATCAGGAGCCAATGAAAAATCATTGATAGCTTCAAAATAATCAAAACTTCGTTGGCGCATATTCCCTGAAGGCACATCATATTGATAAAGAATAAGCTTACCTGCCATGCGGGCTATGATAATTAGGTTATCCATGATTGGGCTCCACTTCATTAATACTGGTTCACGCGGTATGCTGTGTTCAAGGCCAAAATTTGGAATGTTGAGGATTTTGGTGGCATGCTTATTCAACGTGTCAGTAATCAACACTGCTAAATGATTGGGGTATTTACCAACTGTGGCAAAGTATCTTCCTGAATTGCTTGTTACTGGTACGCTAACAGCGCTTTTTGCGATAAAGCTAGCCAAGCCTGACGATGAAGATTTCCTAGGTTCGGGTAAAACTCCAAATTGCAGACGATAATGCGTAAAGCAATCCGTTAATAAGCCGTTGAAAGATTGGCCAAGAGCAATAGCCAGCGCGTCCTCAGGCGATTGTGTGGCCCGTGTTAGGGATAATATTGCCTGCCATTGTTCTGGGTCATAAGCATGCTGGATATATTGGAACAAAAAGAACCCTAAGGTTCTCCATTCACTTGAAGTAAGTAAGTTGAAGTTAATCTGCTTTTGCGCCAATAATTCGGCAAAGCTCGCTTTTTGTTCGTGGGTAACCGAACCTGCCAGATAATCGGCTAAGCCATCGATAAACCAAGGGGGTAAGTTGATGAGGGTTTGATTAATGAGCTGGCTCTTTAAAGAGGAACCGTTAAAATGAATGTTTAATAGGAGTTTGGCCAATTCTCTTCGTATCTGCCGCTGGCAATCGTATAAACTGCCTGTGTTTACCACCTCAATTCGATCCATAGCAACTGCATGATTCCAGCCCACTCCTTGGCTATGGGGTACGGCCGAACCTATATTACTTGAGAGGAATGCATCGGTATTGCTATAAACCAACACATGTAACAAACCTTGGTAACGAATCCCGGCTTTTAAGCCAAGATGTTCTAGCTGTTGTTTGGTGTACCATGCTACCATTGAAGCCAATGCATTTCCATCACCATAGTAATATACATTCAAGTTTCCGAACGTATGGCAATTCCATTGCTTGGTCGAATACTGAATGGTAGGATTATAATCACTAAAAGAAAAGGAGTTATGCATTTGGGCCATACCTCTTGGCAAAACCAAGAACATAACAATCGCAACTACAAAACCCAAACGGTGCATGAAAAAAGCTTTTGATTAAACTATGAGCGAAGGCTGCCCATCAAGCCGATGCTAAAGTAGTGTTTTTTGGAATTTGAAGCCATTGCAGCTGATTTTGGCTATTTTTGCACCAATAAACATTCAAATGCTTACGATTAACCTTCAAATGGCAATAATTAGGTGCTAGCATGCAATTAATTATAAATCAGTACGTAATAATGAATAAACCTAATCCCCTCCCCTATGATTACTGTTCAACGATTCGTTTTTAATGAGTTTCAAACCAATACCTATGTTCTACATGACGAAACCCTTGAGTGCATTGTTATTGATGCTGCATGCAATTCGGATGCTCAATGGGCGGAACTCAATAATTATATTAAAAACAACAACTTAAGCATAAAAGATATGGTACAAACCCATTGCCATACCGACCATATGCTGGGCAGCTATTATATAACTGACAACTACGGCATTGGGTACCGTATTCATCCAAAGGGTAAGTTTTTTGTAGGCTTTGCAGCTGATTTTGGCAAGGCTTACCAAATTAATGTTGGCAAGATTTACGACCCCACTGGCTTTTTTGAGGAGGGCGATGCCATTGCATTCGGCAACCATACACTCGAAGTACTTTACACACCTGGCCATGCCGAGGGTTCTGTTTGCTTTTATAATGCCAACCAAGGCTTTGTTATTTCGGGCGATGTGCTATTTAAGGAAAGCATTGGCCGCACCGATTTACCCACAGGTAACTACAACACACTGAAAGAGAGCATCGAAAAAAAACTTTTTAGTCTTCCTGAATCAACGCTCGTATATCCAGGGCATGGACCCGCCACTACCATTGGGCACGAAAAACTTAACAATCCTTTTTTATAGGATTAACTTTGGTTTAGCCATTGCACTATTTTGCCCACATCTTGTTTATTCATGCAATCAAAATGATGCTGAGGGCATTTTTTATGACCTAATTTGCTGCATGGCCTGCATGCCAGGTTTTTTACTTCTGATTGAAAAACTTTTTGAGTTTCGTTGGGTAGGTAAGGCCACATTCCAAACTCGGGAACTGTATTGCCCCAAACAACAACAATATGCTTGTGTAAGGCTGCAGCAATGTGCATCAAGCCAGTATCGGCAGTAATTACCTTATTTGCATGTTCTATTAGGGATGCCGACTGTAAAAGAGATAGCTTCCCGCAAGCGTTTATTACCTTATGAGTCAATCCTTCAGCAATAGCATCCCCTTTTCCCTTATCTTCTGGTCCACCGGCTAATACAATGGGTAGTTGGCTTTTTAGGATTAGATCGCGGGCCAGTTGAACCGGAATCTGCTTGGTGACATGTTTGGCACCTATCACCAACACGTGGTAAGCCTCTGCAAGTTCATTACTTATACTTGAATACGCAATATTAGTGCTTTCAGGAATAAAGAAGTCCAAACCCTTTTCATCATTGGTAACACCAAGCTTGCTTAAAGCCTTGAAATACCGATCAACTATATGGATGGATGGCATTACATTCCACTTAAATCGCACATATATATATTTGCGAAGGTTGAGCTTGTTAAACGAACCAGCTGGCTTACCTAACTTACAGCGCAAAGTCAACGAGCGCAAATTGTTTTGTAAATCAACTACATAGTCATATTTTTCGGTTTTAAGCAATGGCAAAACTTCCGAAAGGCTATGTTGGATGGTAAAAATCTTATCAATGTAGGGATTGGGTTGCAAGATTCCTTTAAAAGCGACCTTGGTTATATAATGTACTTCAGAGCCAGGCAATTGGGCTTTAATACACCGCAGGATGGGAGTAGTAACCACAATATCACCAATGGAACTGAAACGAACAACCAGAATTTTTGTCTTCAAAGCAAGCGCATTTTCGGCAAAAATACCACAAAAACAAAAAGGCCTAACTTTGCAGCATGATTCTAATCGACACACACGCGCATCTCTACTTAAGTGAATTTGACGATGATCGCACAAAAACCGTAATAAACGCTGAGAAACAAGGTGTTGAAAAAATTTTATTGCCCAATATTGACTCATCCTCCATACCAGGTCTTAAAGCGCTTGCGGCACAATTTCCAAGGCAGTGTTTACCCATGATGGGTTTGCATCCTACCTCAGTTAAATCGAATTACTTGGAAGAACTACAAATTGCGTATAACGAACTACAACAGAACCAATATATTGCAATAGGCGAGGCTGGAATTGACCTCTACTGGGATACCACATATTACCCCGAACAGGTTAATGCCTTAAAAATGCAAATCCAATGGTCGCGTGAATTCAACTTGCCCTTAGTGATTCATTCACGCAATAGCATGGATGAAATTTTAAACGTTTTTGATGAAGAAAACCCTGAAACATTAAAAGTAGTATTCCATTGCTACAGCGGCAACCTTGAACAAGCCAAAAAAATCACGGGCTGGGGGTTCTATCTTGGTATTGGTGGCGTGGTTACCTATAAAAAATCGGGCCTCGACCAAATTGTAAAAGAGATTCCTATGGAATATCTTGTTTTAGAGACCGATGCCCCGTTTTTATCACCTGTGCCTTACCGAGGCAAACGCAACGAGAGTGCTTATATTCCAAGTATTGCCGAAAAAATAGCGGAGATAAAGCACTGTAGCCAACAGGACGTGGCACAAGCCACTACTATTAATGCCGTAAACTTGTTTAACCTAACTTTATAAACCATTAGCATGCATACCGATTCCTGCGTTTTGGTGATATACACTGGAGGCACTATTGGCATGATACGGAACAGCCAAACAGGAGCCCTCGAACCCTTTAATTTTGAGCATCTTTACAGCAAAATGCCTGTTTTAGAGAACCTTAAATGCCGTATTGCATCCTATTCGTTCGATCCGCTCATCGATTCTTCGGATATGAAACCCGATTTTTGGATTAGGCTTGCAGGCGTAATTGAAGAAAACTACGAGCTTTATGATGGTTTCGTTGTGTTGCATGGCACTGACACGATGGCCTATTCGGCTTCGGTGCTAAGCTTTATGCTCGAAAACCTGAACAAGCCGGTTGTTTTTACCGGGTCGCAGCTTCCATTGGGAATGATACGTTCTGATGGGCGCGAAAATTTTATCACCAGCATCGAAATAGCCACGAGTTATAAAGATGGGACCCCTCTTGTACCAGAAGTATCTATCTGCTTTGAAAATAAACTATTTAGGGGCAACAGAACCCTTAAGTTCAATGCCGAAAACTTCAACGCCTTCATTTCGGGCAACTATCCTCCGCTGGCAGAGGTTGGTATAAAGATAAAATTTAACCACGCAAGCATACTCAAACCAAACTTTAAAAAGCTGAAAGTTCATAAAAAACTGGATACCAACGTAGTAATCTTAAAACTATTTCCGGGTATTTCGCCTAAAGTGGTACATGCCATCCTAAATATTCCTGATTTAAAAGCCGTTATATTAGAAACCTATGGGTCTGGAAACGCTCCAACCGAAAAATGGTTCCTTGATGCTTTAAGTAGTGCCATTGAACGTGATATACTATTATATAATGTAACACAGTGCAAAGAGGGTTTTGTGGAGCAAGGCTTGTACAATACCAGTCTTGCATTGGGAAGTATAGGTGTTATAAGCGGGTATGATATAACAACCGAGTCGGCATTGGCCAAATTGATGTACCTTTTTGGAGAAAAATTTGAGATTGCCCACATCAGAAAATTGTTAACCCAATCGTTAAGAGGTGAGATGACTGTATTATAAGTTATTTTTTTTCAGTTCTTTATAGTAGCTACTATACTAAGGAACAAGTTGCCACGTTGAGTTTGTAACAATCCTATAAAAAAAACTGCCAAAGAATGTTATTTAATGGCTGAAATTTTTTTCGTACATTAGCAGCCTGAAATGAACTATGCACATAATGCTGTAAATAAATAAATTAACTATTGGAGAGGTGGCCGAGTGGTCGAAGGCGCACGCCTGGAAAGTGTGTGTACGCCAAAAGCGTACCAAGGGTTCGAATCCCTTTCTCTCCGCAATTTTCTTGTACCAAAACTTAATTTCAATAATCTAAAATTTTTATTTACGTAAATCAATCCATCGCACTATGAAAAAACTGATTGCTTTATTGTCGCTAGCCGGAATGTTGACATTCGGTTTATCGAACGTTTCCTTTGCTCAGGACCAGACTGCTACTGGTACTGCTAACACAACCCAAGTTGACACTGCTGCCCCAGCACCAGCTGCTGAAATGCCTACCGCACCGGTTGAAGACAAATCTTTCCATCAAGTATTGAAAGACAAATTTATTGAAGGGGGTGCCGAATGGATGGCTCCTATCCTGATTTGTATGATCCTAGGTCTTGCGCTGGTAATTGAACGTATCATTTATTTGAACCTTTCATCAACCAACACCCAAAAACTTCTGAACAAGGTTGAAACAGCCCTTGAAACCGAAGGTGTTTCTGCTGCCAAGGAGATTTGCAAGAATACACGCGGCCCATTGGCTAGCATATTCTTCCAAGGCCTCGACAGGATTAACGAAGGTTTGGATGTAGTTGAGAAATCAGTAGTTTCGTATGGTGGTGTGCTTATGGCCCGCCTTGAGAAGAACTTAAGCTGGATTACCCTATTTATCGCTTTGGCACCCATGCTCGGGTTCTTGGGAACGGTAGTAGGTATGGTTCAAGCCTTCGACGCTATTGAAGCTGCAGGTGACATTTCACCAACCGTTGTAGCAGGTGGTATGAAAGTGGCTCTGTTGACCACCGTATTCGGTCTTATTGTAGCTATTATCCTTCAGGTGTTCTACAACTACCTGCTCTCAAAAGTTGAATCAATTGTTAACTCCATGGAAGATGCTACCATCACCTTCATGGATATTTTGGTTAGGAACAAAAACGCTAAAAAATAA
>CAZKHA010000053.1:6491-20517 GCA_964552325.1 uncultured Bacteroidales bacterium | reverse complement strand
TTTAGGGTTTTGTAGCTATTCTTTTTTTGCCACCAAAGCACGGAGACACAGAATTGCACCAAAAGGTCTTAAAAAGAAGACTTTCGTGAGTTTTCGTGTTTTAGTGTTTCCGTGGCTATTCTTTTTTTGCCACCAAAGCACGGAGACACAAAATTGCACCAAAAGATTTTACTCAGAAGGCTTTGCTGTGATTGGGGGGGTGGCGGATTGGTGAATTTGGTAGTTGCAAAAGGGCAGGGCGCGTTTAATCATGGGCTTGTTCAATACCCGGGAACGTCAATGTAAAGTTAGCACCCTTGCCAGGCTCACTGCTTACTTCTATTTTGCCTTTGTGCGATTCAACAATGCCATAAACAACGGCAAGGCCCATCCCAGTGCCTTCTCCTACTTTTTTGGTGGTAAAAAACGGGTCAAATATGCGTTGTAGCACAGCCTTCTCCATGCCTGGACCATTGTCGGTTATACTCAATACCACATTCTTTTCCTTGAGTGTAGTCATCGTTTCTTGATACAATTCAATGCCAAGGTTTCCTTTGTTTTTCATGGCGTCTTTGGCATTCATGGCCAGGTTTACAATCACTTGGTCAATTTGGCTGGCATCGCCCATTATTATACAGTTGTCTTGAATGTTTTCATTTATCACGATCGAAGAGGGCAAGAGTCCTTTTAGTATGGGAACCAGGTTTTTAAGGTTTTCGCTGAAATTAAATTCAGTCATGCGTATTTCATTTGACCTGCTATAGTGCATCAGTGCCTTTACGGCAGAACTGCCACGGTTGATGGCAGCATCTATTTGTTTGAAACGATTCGAATCCTGGTCATTCTCGGGCAAATCAAGCTGAAGAAGATCGGTGTAGGTTTTAATAATCTGTAAGATGTTGTTGAAGTCATGGGCAATGCCGCCCGCGAACGAGCCAAGTGCCTGCAGTTTTTGGCTTCTGAGCAATTGCTGCTCAAGTTTTTTTTGCGAAGTGATGTCTTCCATGATGCACATAAAGGCTTTTTTTTGCTGGTAATCAAACTCCTGTATGTTCATCCTAACATACACAAGTTGTTTTTTTGCGTTTATGTACGATGTTTCATAATGGTTGAGTTGGGCAAGTCCGGCTTTACGTTGATTATGAATGTTTGTAACCTTGGCTTGTTCATCAGGGTGAAGGAAATAGCTGAAGTTCATGCCGTACAGGTCATCTTCTTCATAGCCCGATGATTCAAGCAAGGCTTTGTTAGCGTATACGATTTTGTCGTTTTGAATAATGGTGATATACAACGAGGTGGTTTCAACCAGTCTTCGGTATTTGTCTTCGCTTTCCCATAACGCGGCTTCAGATTTTTTGCGTGCATCAATGTTTTGGTGGATGCCTGCCATGCGCACGGGCTTATTGTTTTCGTCCCATTCAATCACCCGCCCTTTATCATGAACCCAAATCCATTCATTGTTCTTGTGGCGCATCCTTACGTCAATTTCATAAACCTCAGTTCTTTTTTCAAAGCATTCGGTTAATTCTTGGGTTGATTTGGCTAAATCATCCGGATGGCAAAGTTTAGCCCAGGTGTTTATACTCAATGGCTTGAGTTCGTTAAGGGTGTAGCCTACGATGGATGCCCAGTTTTCGTTGAACCTGACGTTGCCGGTGTTTATTTCCCATTCCCAAAAGCCTAAGCCGGCACCAGAAACGGCCAAGTCGAGGTTTTGAATGGTCTTTTTGAGTTCTTGGGTCCGTAGTTCAACTTGTTGTTCAAGTTTGGTATTGCTTTTTTGGAGCTGATGCTTTGCCTTTTCAAGTTCCTTATGGGTGTAGGTGGCCAGTAAGCCGTCTCCAAATTTTTGCAGCACATCCGATATTTGCCGTGCTAAAAACGTTGCTTGGTGCTCTTGGTCTTGCGGAGGTTTAATAAAGAGCGCCCCGATCCTATTAAGGCCAAAAATCATCCAAAGTGATTCGGAACCACAAAGGTTCAGTCGTTCTACGCGCCAATTGGCCGTGTCGTTAAATGGGTTTGCATCGCTTAAATGCAAAATTTTGGGCGTTTTGTCGTTATAAGGCAGCGAGAGAAATGCTGACAGGCTCGCATGGGCGGGCTTTTCGGGGTCAATTAGCGAAGTGTCGATGTATAATACGGTTTGCCGGTATTTTTTTCGTTCAATTAGCAGCGATAGGAAGTGTATGGCATCCTGAAGGCAGTCACCGTATTTGTTGGTGTTTAAAGCCAGCTCATAGAGAACTGACAGTTCTTCGTTAAGACTGATTTTTTCCATTGGTAATTAAATTGCTAATAATGGTCTTGTTGTGAAAGTTGATCATTCCCAGCGTATCGGATGCTATTTCGCCGATAGAAAGTGCGCCAACCAATATTATATCGTGTTGGTGTTGCATTTCTTCAGAAAGGATGTTGATTTCTTCGTTAAAGCGATCACCCATTTTTATTTGTCTTGATATGCAGTCAAATACAAACAGCTCGGCATTTTGTTTTGCAAAGCTTAGGTTGTAACGGTTCACTTCCTTTGCAGCATCCAAGAGTTCATCGATGTCGGCATGCATCAAATGGAGCAAGGTGTTGTCGTTTACATCAATGGTTGTTATTAGGTTAAGTTCTTCGTCGTATCCAATCGGGTCGCGAATTACAAATTGGTTGCTTTTAAGCTGAATGCCAAAAGGATATGCTTCGGCAAGATGGATAAAGTTGTCTTTTGTTAAGCGGTTTAGGGTGTTCTCGAGCAAGGTTTCTTGGTAGATTTCCCAGGCTTTTTGCCAATTAAACTCTACGATTTTATTTCGGTTTGTGCGGGTGGCCAATAGTACAACGCCTTTGGGTTTCCACCCATGGTTTACGGTTATGTTAAACGATTCTTTAAACGGGATGAGCAGCATCGCGTCTCTGTGAAGCCCTGTGTTGTTGAAAATTACATCCTCTTGCTTAAAGTTGCTTTTGCCGGCACCGCCTCCAAAAAAAGTGAGTTTTGCACTCAAAAATCTATTAAACAGTTGGATAAATGAGCTAATAAAAGGCGATAAGCCATCTGCAATAACAAATACTTGGTTAAACGTACGGCGCAACTGCATCATGATTTCGGAGGTGGATTGGATGGTGAGTTCCGGGTACCGTAGCAAGATGTGCGGGGCCGTTTTTTTCAATTTTTTTAGTAAGTAGCCTGTTTTTTTTATCCGATTACCTGTAATAATGCTGGGATAAATTCCGCCACAGATGATGATGTCTTGGCGGTTGCAATGCTGTATGATTTCAGGCACTTCTGACTGCGAGTCTTCGGCCGCTAGTACCAGAATGCTTTTGTATTGGCTTGATTGCAGCGCTTCAATTAAAGAGGCGGCAGTTGGAAAATAACGCATGGTTCGCTTAGTTTAATGCATGAATCGCTTTAATTAATTCTTGCGAAGAGAATGGTTTTTCGATTACAAAGTCGCAACCCAATTCTTTGGCTTTTTTCAAATGGTCTTCGTCGGTTATCCGGCCTCCCCCCGAAATGGCAATAATCCGAATGTTGGGAAAGAGTTTCTTGGTATATCGAATAAGCTCTATTCCGTCTTTCTCGGGCATGATAATGTCGGTAATAAGGATGTCGTAGGCCTGTTGGCTTAAAAGCGCAATGCCTTGAATGCCATTTGAGGCCACATCAACCTTAAAATTGTGTTTCTCAATAATCGCTTTGATTCCGAACAAGATGATTTCTTCGTCATCAACAATTAAAATCTTTTTTTGCATATACAGTGTATCTTCATGGTTAGCTATTCGTTAGATGGTAAATTGTTTGGGTTGGAAAGTTTGCTTGGGTCAGGCAAATATTTTTTTGATTTTTGCATCCAGTTCGCTGAATGCGAACGGCTTTTGAATGGTGTCGTTTACTTTAAAGCCTTTAGCCATCAGCAAATAATCTTCAGGTGAAATCCGTCCTCCACCAGATACTGCAATAATCTTACATCCAGGGACTTTTGACTTTGTGTAAAGAATTAGTTCAATGCCATCTTTTTCGGGCATTATAATGTCAGTAATCAGTAGGTCAACTTTAAGGCCGCTCTTAAAGAGGGCAACTGCTTCCGCACCATTTGATGCCGTTGCTACAGCAAAACCTTTCAGCTTTAGGAACTCTGAAATCCCGTCCAACAGTGTTTTTTCGTCGTCGACAAGTAGTATTTGTTTCATTTTTTTTATTGTATTGTTGGAAACGATAGGTGTACCACCGTCCCCTGGTTAATTTCTGATTCAACGGTTAATCTTGCATTGTGCCGCTTGGCAATGCCATGCACAATAGGTATCCCGAACCCTGTTCCCTGTCCTACGGGCTTGGTTGTAAAAAAGGGCTCGTAAATCCTGCGCAGTGTGGCTTGATCCATTCCGGCTCCAGTGTCTTTGATGCTTAAGCAAAGTTCGTTGGTGCCTGTAAACGTAGGTGTTATGCTTACAGTAATCATCCCTTTTCCTTTCATCGAGTCAACTGAATTGTTAAAAAGGTTGAGCATAGCCTGTTGTATTTGTTCTGGGTCGCAAAGTATCCGGCCATTGGTTTTGTAATTTTCCCTAAACATGATGGTGCTTGGGTAAAGGGGTTTTATGGTGGAAAGTGAGGTTGCGACGGTTGTTGCCAGGTCGTGGGGCTTAAGCTCTGTGGATTTGTCGCGGCTGAAGTCTAACAGGCTCCTTACCAGGTTGTGTCCTCTTGCGCAAGTTGTTGCTATGGTAGTATTGTAGTGTTCGATGTTAATTGATTTATTAACTTTTGCCTCAATTAATTCATTGTACGATAAGATAATCTGCAAGATGTTGTTAAAGTCGTGGGCTATTCCTCCGGCAAGTGTACCTAGCGCGGCCAGTTTTTCTTTGTGCAATGCTTCTTGCTCGTGTTTTACTTCAATGGTAACATCGCGTTTTAGGGCTACATAATGGGTTGTTCTGCCATGCGAATTTACGATGGGGCTAATAATGGTTTCGTCAATAAACTCTTCCCCGGTTTTTTTATGGTTAATCAATCTGCCTTTCCAGGCTTTATTCCGCAAAAACTGTTGCTCCATTTGTGCATAGAATTCCTGGGCATGTTTCCCGGAGGATAAAATAGATGGCAATTGCCCCAATAGTTCTTCTTTGTCGTAACCGGTCAGTGCGCAATATATTGGGTTTACGTAGGTGATTATCCGATTGTGATCGGTAATCATGATGCCATTATCCGAGTTTTCAATGGCTGTCCATAATAAGTGTATTTCTGTTTCTTTTTTTCTTCGCTCGGTGATGTCCCTTACATGATTTAATAAATATGTTGTGCCATTCAGGCTGAATGAGGTAAGGTTTATTTCAACGGGTTTTTTCTCGCGGTGTTTTGTTACCCAGATGGTTTCGAAAAATGAGCGTTTGTCCTTTTTAATTATTTCCAATCGCTTGTGCATGGGCAAGCTATCTGAGGGATCGTCAATATCTGAGATGTGAAAGGATAAGAGTTTTGGTTGGCTATAACCAAGCAATTTGCTTGCGGCAGGATTGGCTTCTGTAATTTTCCCGTTTTCATCGGTTATCACGATTGCATCTTGCGCTTCATTGAACAGTGAGCGGAATTTGAGCATTGTATCATGAATGGCCATTTCCGTCTTTTTTTGTTCGCCCAAGTCAATCAGTGTAAATCCCAAATAGGAGGGAAGTCCGTTTTTGTGTTTTATTTTAATGGCATTTACAAGCATGGGAATTGTGCTGCCCGATTTTGTGATCATCAGGCTTTCAAATTGTTCGTTTTCACTACTCGCGTTGAGTTTTTGAAATTTGGCTATGACTTTATTCAGGGCACCTCGATCAAAAATCCGGTTTATAAATTCGCGTATTTCTTCGCGTTTTGGCTTGCCAAAAAGTTTTGTAAATTTTGGGTTGGCGTAGAGTGGTTCCAGATTTGGGCTCGTAATAATTACAGGGTAATTCGCAATATCGGCTAACGATTTAAATCGTTGGATTTCTTGGTTTTTTCCCTTTAATTGCTGCAGCATTAACTCCAGTTTTCCGTTGAGAAAGTTAAGCTCACGCGTGCGTTCTTTTACCTTTTTTTCGAGTTGAAGTTGGTTAAATAATTTTTTCTCTTCCAATTCTTGATACAACAGGGCATTGGTAAAAACAAGGCCAATGTTGTTTAAATAGTCAGCTAATAAGGCGTTTTTGTTATCGATGGGTTTTGAATTGGCTAGAATGATTACCCCTTTAAGATGGCTTTGAAACATCATGGGGACTACGATCAAGCCCTTTAAGTCGTGGGTGGTTGGCAAAACCGAATCAAGGCCAGATTCTGCCAAAAGTTGTTTGGTGTGGCGGTTGAAAAATAGTTTTTTTCGTGATTGATTTTGCACCCATTTTAGGTTGATGCCGTGGCCTTGCGCGTTCTTTGTTGTGTCAGCTTGTGATTTTGGGAATGTTTGGATTGGAATGCTGATGGCCGTTTTTTGGTGGTTTATCAATCCGATTAGTGCATATTTAGCCTGCAAGAAGGTGCAGAGCGTTTGGAGTGAAATGTTTAGGTTTGAGCTAATCTCATTATGGCTTATGTTGCTCAGCGAGCGTGAAATGGACCCTAATAAGGTTTCGAATTGCATTTTGTATTGCAGGGCCTCGTCAGCCAAGTGCTTCTGGGTTACATCCATGTTTATGCCAGCCAGCCTTAAGGGATTTCCTTCCGTATCGTGTTGTACTACTGTTCCTTTGCTATGTATCCAAACCCACTTGCCTGATTTATGCTTCATCCGGTATTCAATATCCAAGCTCGTTCTTTTGCCTGTAATGGCTTGGCTGTAATTGATACGTAAAGCATTCAAGTCGTCAGGATGACACCTGCTAATTAAAAAGGTTTTAAGTTGTTTTTTTGATAGCTTTTTGTATCCAAGTAATTTGCCGTATTGCTCGTTGGTAAAGATGGTATTGGTTTGTATGTTATAATCCCAAAAACCTGTGCCAGATGCATCCAGGGCAAGGTTTAAGCGCATTTCGCTTAGCTGCAGTCTTTCTTCGGCTGCAAGTTTCTCGGTAACGTCTTCTGCATTAATCAGGGCAAATTTTGTCTCATCGGCCATTATTACCTCTGCTTTTAGGTCAACAATCTGAGGATGGTTGTGCCCATGGTTGTTTTTAAGGGTAATCGTTGCCTCCGCATATCCTCCGTTTATCAGTCGGTTGTAAAATCCGTTTTTAAAAATGGGGTCAAATATTTCATTGCCAGTGGCTATCGTGCCAGTTGCGTTTTTTATTTTTGCTAAAAATTTACGTTTAAAGGTGTTGTTGGCTTCGGTTATTTCGAGGGTTGATAGGTTGATGATAGCCAAAGCTCTATGGGTATCGTTAAATGAGGCGGAAAATTTTTGTTGCGCGGTATCTATGCTTTTTGCTGCTTCCATACGTTCGCTCAAATCTTTGCTACGGCCTAGCAGAACGGTATCTCCTTGGTATTCAGCAAGCCTCACTTTTGTTTCTACCGGAATTAAGCCGCCATCTTTTTTTAGGAGTGGCACTGGGCAAAAATTGCTGGTTCCCTGTAGCATTTCCATCACTATTTTTAATGCTTCCTCTCTACGCGCTTCGGGGTGAACCTTTAGCACGTTCAGCCCCTGCAATTCGTCATGGCTATAGTTGAGCTTGGTTTGTACTGCTTTGTTTGCCTTTATGATGTTTCCATCCGAATCAAGTACAAAAAGAAAGTCATCAATGGCATCAAACATAACATGAAACAGGTCTTTAGATTTGTTGGTTTCTTGAAACTCTACCATCCAGCCAGGTTTGGCCATGCTGTTGAGCTTGGTAAAAATGATTTTGTCGAACTTTAATAGTTCGCCATCCATTCGGATCCTTTTATCTAGAAGGTTGTATGTAGAAGGGGCTTCGCTGTAGGGTGTGTTTTTGAACTGAAGCCAATTTTTTGATTTAAAGACTTGATTTAGGGTGGTAATGTTGGTTTTTTTAAATTCTTTTGCTGGACCAATCGAAAAATCTCCTGAAATAATTTTGAACGATGTGTCTGTAAATAAGTGTTTTTTCACGTAAAAGGGATTTTTTATCTATATGGGTTTATTTTTCGAGTTTTTTAATTAATTGCGCAAGCTGAACTGAAGAAAATGGCTTTTCCAATAGCGCATCTGCTGAAAAGAACTCAGCGGTTTTAAGGTAATCTGCTGCTGATATTTTTCCACCACCTGTCATTGCTATAATTTTTATTGAAGGCATGGTTTTTCTTAAGTTTAGGATGAGTTCCAGCCCATCACCGCCTTTCATTATTACATCTGTCACAACCAGTTCTGGCAAAAAGCTATGTGCCTCTTTTAAGGCCTCTTGCCCGTTTTTAGCTACCCTAACGGTGTACCCATAGCAGGCAATTAAACTCGAGATTGCATTTGCAAAGGATGGTTCATCATCAACTATGAGCAATTTGTTTATTTCCATTTTATTGGTGCTTATATTAGTGGTGTTGAAGATCGGTTTTTAGCCAGAAATCAAAAATTTCTTTATAGTAGGTTGTTTCGCTTTTTTGATGGTATGCAAAAACAATTTTTGGATAGAATGTGTCAGGGTCGTATGTAAGTACTTGGCCTTTGTTATTTTCTAAATATAGGGCTTGGGTTTCGTCAAACCATTCTTGGGTCAGTTGGGTAATATGGCTGGCTAGCTCACGTGTAACATTCTCATAGCCATTAAATATGCGTAAACCGCTAATAAATCTATCGTGGCTTACAATAAACACTTTCCTGCATTCGGTGCCTTTCCAATATACATCATAGCCAAAGGCTTTAAGCGTGGGTTTGTGTATCTCAATATTTGCGTAGGTTGGTGTGGGAATCTTACGCAAGAGTTGCTTTTCGGTTATTCCAAAGGGAACATCTGTGTCAAAAAGTATTGTCTCTTTGGTCTTGATGTTCGGGTGTTGGGTACGGTTGAAAAACAGCGAAAGGTAAAAATGGTGAAAGGATTCGTCGAAGGCTGGTGCATGCGGGCCTTCAACCGTATGCTTATGATAATTAATGTAGGCATCATGGTAGCTTTCGCTATACGGCCCTTTGGTAAGTTCAATAAATTTTAGGTAAAGCGCGTTCATGGTTTATTAACTATAAAAAGTGGTTTGCAATTTTTGTGCCGTGAGATAATGTAATGAAAAACAATTCATTATCTTATTTTTTCTTTGATAAAATAATCCGTTATCGGATTTTAAATCCGAAATCAACTCCTAGATTTTTTTCTAAAGTTTTGTAAAAATCCGGTTTTGGATTTCTCCATGCACCCTTGGCTTCGGCCCTTTCGACAGCCTGCAGGGGGCGGCAGTCTCGTCCACCGCAGGGCAGACGCTCAGGAACCGCAGCCACCGGATTCACCATTTGCCAGTCAATGCCTGAAATACGTTGACCACTTATGATTAAAAAATTAGTAACACAATTTATTCAAAATGGCAGCTAGAGTTCTTCCCAAAATAGCCCATTTATTCGAACGAAGGGGCATTGGTAGTGCATCGTTAAAAGCACGTTAAGCGAATTGTTATCGAAGCCTATGTTTTGATTTTGATGCCATGTTTCTCGAGCCTTCTGTCGAGTGATTGTGGGGTGATGTTCAGCAATTGTGCTGTTTTGTTCCGTTTGCCACCCGATAGGTCAATGGCTTTTAGGATGGTTTCTTTTTCAATGCTTTCAAGGTCTAGGGAAATGGTTTTGGGTTGCTTGGCTTCTGTTTTGGCTTTGGGTGCGATGTCGTGAAGTTGTAGATAATCCGTTTCGCCAATAATCAAGGCTCGTTCGATGATGTTCTTTAGTTCTCTGATATTCCCGGGGTATGAATAGGCTTGGAGGTGGGGTATGATCATGGGGTCGTATCCCTTGATATTCTTTTTGAGTTTGTTTTTAAGCTTGTTCAGAAAGAAGTCAAAAAGCGATGGAATGTCTTCTTTTCGTTCACGCAAAGGTGGTATGTGAATACAGAATGTGTTTAATCGGTGGTAGAGGTCGCTTCTGAATTGTTTGTTTTCTACCATTTGGTCAATGGCCTGATTGGTAGCGGAAATTATCCGGATATCGAGTTCGATTGTTTTGCTGGTTCCAACGCGTGTAATGGTCTTGTCTTCCAGTGTCCTGAGGAGTTTGGCCTGGTTGCCAAGGCTCAGGTCGGTAATTTCGTCAAGAAAAAGCGTACCCCCGTTGCAAACTTCAAACCAACCTGGCTTGTTTTCGTATGCCCCGGTAAAGGCTCCCTTTTTATAGCCAAAAAATTCGCTTTCGAATAAACTATCTGTAATGGCCGAGCTGTTTACGGCTCCAAAAAGCTCTTTGTGCCTTGAGCTTAGCTTGTGTATTCCTCGGGCTACATTTTCCTTGCCAACGCCACTTTCGCCTGTTATCATTACACAGGTGTCGGGGGTGTTGGCAACTTTTTTCATTAGGTCTTTTACGTGCTCAATAGCTTGGCTGCTACCTATGATGGGAAATTCAAATTCGTTTTGGAAAATATCTTGTGACGTATTGAACTTGGCCACACTTTGGCTTAGCTTCTCTTTAATTATGAGGTATTTACGTGTGCGTTCAATCGCTCTTACCAAATCGGGAATAGTAAAAGGCTTTTGCAAAAAATCATCAACCCCTAAGCGCATTACTTCCACTAAATCTTCTTTGCTGCCATAGCCTGACATTAAGATCATTTCGGGGGTGTTTGGCAATTGGTTAAGCTTGCGTATCAAGCTAATGCCGTCTTCGCCGGGCATTTTTAAATCTATAAAGGCTATATCAATTTCACCCATTTGTACAACGTAGGTTGCTTCAATTGAATCGGATGCCGTAATTACCTGATGGCCTTGTTGTGTAAGGGCTACTTTAAGGCTATCGCGTATGGGGGCTTCATTATCAACAATTAATAGATTCATGGCCTAAGTTTATAAGTGCGGGCTGTGTATAGTTAGCTTATGTTTTCGAGTAGGGTGGCAGCAGTTGTGCGGTTTTTAGATGATTCAAGGTCAAAATTATAAAATTTTTGGCGCAATAGTGTTTGTCTGTTCGTTTTTTTTACAATGTTTTATTTGATCTGTAAATCCAGCAGATAAACCATGGCTAAAGCTTGAAAAATGGGGAATTAGCCTGTTTGTTGATTTTAACAAACAAGGGTTTGTGACAATGGATTGCTTCCTTTGGCTATTTTCGTGCGATCCGCGTTGCACCCGCTTGCGCTGTGGGCATTATGAGCATGGTTTCGATGTTTACATGGGCTGGCCTGTCGAGAGCAAACGCAATAGCCTCGGCCACATCGGCGGCTTGCAGGGGCATAAAGCCTTGATATACTGCTTTGGCCATGGTAGTGTTTCCCTTGAACCGAACTTCGGAGAACTCGGTTTCAACCGCGCCGGGGGCAATATCGGTAATACGGACACCCGTACCAGCCAAATCGAGGCGTAATGATTTTGAAATCATTTTAACATAAGCCTTGCTGGCGCAATATACCGATCCGCCCTCATATGCTTCTTGGCCAGCTATCGAACTAATATTGACCATATGCCCCTGGGTTTCGAGTAAAAAGGGGATGCTTAACTGTGCCACACGCGTAAAGGCTTTTATGTTGGTGTCAATCATCTGGTTAAAATCTTCCCAATCGTATTCTTGAAGTGCTGCTTTGCCCAAGGCAAGCCCCGCATTGTTTAGTACGCAGTTTATGTTGAATCCCTTTAATTCTACAAACAAACGATCAATGGCTGCAAGATCACTTAAATCAACTGCATAAGGTAGTGCTGCAACCGAATATTGTGTAGATAGTTCTTCACAAAGTTGCTGCAACCTATCCTTTCGGCGTGCCAAAAGTAGGAGGTTGTGACCTTTGGAGGCCAAGAGCCGTGCAGTGGCTTCGCCTATACCCGAGCTGGCACCAGTTATCAATGTATAAATAAGGTTTTTCATAATCAATTATCAATTGACGCTGTTGCAAATACAGCGAATGTATAGGTTGTTTTGGTAAAAATGAATTGTTGTTATTGCGTAACTAATGGAAAGTCAATAGTTAAGCATGTGCCCTGTGTAGCCGAGTTTTCGAGATTTAACTGGCCATTAAAAAGGTTGGTTAATCGTTTGGCTATAATTAAACCAAGCCCTGAGCCCTGCTGTTCCATTACATGCCGATTAAATTGCATATAAGCACCTATGTTTTGAGTTTGTTCTACAGGGAACCCAACACCTTTGTCGCCAATGGTTATGCGGTAGGTGTTGCCTGTATTTGTGCAATTTACCTCAACAGCTGTGTTGGCTTGCGAAAATTTAAATGCGTTGTCGATGGTTTCGGACAGTATCTTTTTTAGTTCGTTTTCAAAAATCTTGATGGAACCCTCGCAGGGTTTGAATTTCAAATCAATCAGCCTGTTGTAACTGTTTGCTACGTCCGTGGCCACTTCTTCGCAAATGGATGAAACGTGGTGGAGGGTTGTAGGCACGAATGATTCTTTATTAAGCTCTAACTGCGCATAAATAAGGTAATTTTGGATAAGCCTATGTAAACGCATCGAGCTGTCGTAAATATCTGTGCCGATTTCTTTTAATTCGGTTTCGTTAAAGGAATCGGGGTACTCTTTTAGCAATTGGCCATAACCTACCATTGCATTAAGGGGCGTGTTGAGTTCGTGTGGTAGGTTTGTAATAATGGTGTTTCTTAAAGCATTAAGCGCATGTTCGGTTTTCTCAAGAGCAAAGTCCCTTTTTTTCAAGCGGCTTTTAATGGCATTTATCAATTCGATGCGGGTGAAGGGTTTGGTAATGTAGTCATCTGCTCCCAAATTCATCCCTTCGCGCATGTTTTCCCTTTCTGAAAGCGCAGTCATAATGATAATTGGTATGAGGTGCGTAACCGGGTTGGCATGCAAAACCTGCAAAACTTCCCAGCCATCCATCACGGGCATCATGATGTCGCATAAAACTAGATCGGGTTTAAGTGAAATCGCTTTATGGATCCCGATTTTCCCATTTTCGGCAGCGTAAACCTCGAAGCCTTCGAACGTAAGGATTTCGCATATGCTGCTTCTTATCGAGTTCTCATCTTCAATAACTAAAATTTTGTCCATGGTTTTAAAGGTTTGAATCTGTGAAATGGGTCTTTGGCAAATGTACAAAAAATTCAGTACCCTGCCCTGTTTGGCTTTTTAATTCAATTATTCCACCATGCATTTGTATGGCTTCTTTTACAATATTGAGGCCCAGTCCATTGCCTGGTATGTTTTGCGTGTTGCTGGCGCGATAGAAGGGTTCAAAAAGGCGTTTTTGGTCTTCGGCGGGGATGCCAATGCCGTTGTCGCGAATGCTAATCACAAAAAATTCTTGATCAAAAAATAATTTTACACTTACCTCAGGGTTTGGCTGTGAATATTTAACGGCGTTTGATAGTAAGTTATTCATTACTTGAAGGATTAGCCGATTGTCAACGGACAATTCAAGCAGTTGTATGCTTGTTGAAAACCTAATCTTTTTGTTTAGGGTGTGGTCAGTATTAAAGTCGTCAACAACTTTTTTGCAGAAAAGTACGATATCGGTGCGTATTGGTTCAAACGCTTCTTTCCCTTCTTGAATTTTTGCCACTTGCATTACGTTTTTTACAATGGTGCTAAGATGGCTCACCTGAGCAATAATTCCTTGGAGCTTGTCCTCAATCTGATATTCCTGCAGCCTTTTCCGGTAGGCAAGCAGGGTTTCGGTCGCCATCAGGATGGCTGATAGGGGCGTGCGGAATTCGTGTGATGCCATCGACACAAACCTTGACTTGAGGTCGTTCAATTCTTTTTCGCGCTCAATGCTTTCTTTAAGCGATTGTTCAAAGCGTTTGCGGTCGGTTATGTCGGTGCAGGTGCCCACTACCCTGATTGGCTTCCCTTCATCGTTTTTTTTGTAAACCTTTCCGCGGTCGTAAACCCATTTATAGCTGCCGTCTTTGGCCATAAACCTATACTCGGCTTTGTAATAGTCAGCTACGCCTGATAAATGGTTTTCAAGTTTTTGCATGCAATCTGGCTTGTCTTCAGGGTGAATTCTTTTTGCCCATTCTTCAAATGTGTTTG
>CAZKHA010000053.1:0-6391 GCA_964552325.1 uncultured Bacteroidales bacterium | reverse complement strand
GATTTGAACAATTCGCCCGGTGTTTTCCCAACAGATTCTGCTTTGGTATAGCCTGTTAATTGAACATAGGCTGAATTTGCCCATGTGATTTTGCCATTTAGCTCGGTAATAATGATGGGCAAGGCAAAGGATTCAAACGCGTTGCTTTGCATTTTTAGGGCAGCTTCCGATTTTTTGCGGTAGGTTATATCGCGATATTGCCATAAATGGCCCAGAAGCTTGTTTTTTAGGTAGATGGGTATGTAATCGCGTTCAAACACCCTGCCATCCCTCAAAAGTAGTTCGTCGTTGGCAACAAGTTCTCCTTTTTCAACGATCAGATTGATTTGTTCAATAAATTGGTCGGGGTTGCTTAATAAATGTTTGCTTGCATTTGAAGCTTCATCACAATCATAACCAACAAGTTGGTCGGGATGTGCGGGGATGCCAAACATATCGCAAAATGTTTGATTCACCAATGAAATCTTTCGGTATGCGTCTTCAAACAGGGTGCCTGCTTGCAAACTTTGTATGAGTGTTGAAAGTTTTCGTGTAGTCTCTTGGAGTTCCATTTCTACAAGTTTCCGGCTGGTTATATCGCGGATGATCGATAACACCTCCTCTGAAGAAATCGCTACTACGCGGTTTTCAAAGAATTTGTTCTCCCCTCTGATGTCCAACGTGTATTCATAGGAAAGGATGTCCTTGGTTTCAAGGGCTTGGTTTAATACTTCAATAGATTTGGATGCCAAATCGGGGGGCAGCACCTGGCTAATTTTTTTCCCTATGAAAAGTTCCTTGGGCACATAAAGTGTTGATTCGATATTGCTGTGTGAATCAAGGTAAGTGCCGTCTTTATGTATTCGGAATAAAAGGTCGGGCAAGGCGGAGATAATGGCCCTGTTTTCGGCTTCGCTTTTTTGCAAGCTTCGCGCTGATTGTATGCGGTCGGTAATGTCAATAACCGTTGCCAGTATGCCATTTATTTCATTGTTTTGGTAGTAAGGTAGGTAAGTTGTGAAAATGTTCCTTTCTTCGCCATAACTATTTACAACCGTGTTTTCAAAGGTTGATGTTTCTCCGTTTAAGGTCGCGATAAGATAGGGATATGCATTTGCAAAAGCTTTTTTGCCAATAACTTCTGTTAGATGTTTGCCCAAAATCTGTTCTTTGTTTCGCCCAAAAAATTGCTCGTAGGCTTTGTTAACAAACGTATATTCCAGGTTTTTGCTGGCTAATGCTATAAACACGGGCACTGAATCAGTTATTTGGGTTAGTGTTTTTTGGCTTTCGAGGAGTGCTTGCTCAAACCTAATCCGTTCGGTAATATCATGTACTATTGAGAATAAAACGCTTGTGCCTCTCAATTCAATGGGTGTGGAGTGAACTTCAACATTCCGGGTTTCGCCCGAGGCCAGTTTGTGCTCAAATACAAAATAGTTTTTCTTGTTATGCGTAGCTTGTTTTATTTTTTGTTTAATCTGAATGGGTTCGTCACTCGTGTTAATATCTGTGATTAATATTTTTTTTCCGTTGTCAAATTGATAGCCGTAATAATTTTGGGCTGCCTGGTTTGCGTCAATAATTTCTCCGTTCTCAGGGTTAATGATTAGCATAACGGCCGCATGTTGATGAAACATGTTGTGGAAGCGTTCTTCGCTTTGCTTAAGTGCATCAATGGCCTGTTTTTCGTGTGTTGTGTCAATAACGATCCCCATCGAGCCACTTGGGTTTCCAAATTCATCGTAAATGGCGTTGTGACTGATTTTTACTGGGTATTTTGTTCCGTTACTTTTAACCCATGTCCATTCTGTAGTTTTATTTGTTATTAAATCTGGGATTATTTTAAATAATTCGTTTTTATCTGCGTATTGTTTTCCGGTTTTTTCAAAAAATGCTTGTTTTAGCTCTTCTATGTCGTGCATTATATTTGGCGTCTGTTTTCCAATTAAATCATTGGCCTCATACCCGGTCATTTTTATGCCAGCAGGGTTGATGGTTTGGAATAGGCCGTTGCTGTCGGTGGTAAGGATGGCAAATGATGCATTGTCGAATATTGCCTTGTGTAGGCTCGATAGTTGTTTTATTTCCTCGGTTCGGGTTTCAACGCGTTCTTCGAGGTAGGTATTGGTGTCGTTTAGTTTTTCAAGGGTTAATTTCAGTTCAGCTTCGGCTTTTCGTCTTTCCAATTCACCAGCTGTGCGTAAGCCTACCATGTTCATGGTTTTTTCAAGGCTTGTTTCATCCGTAATTTGGTTTTTCCCTATCAGCAATATGTACCCAATGATTTCGCCCTTGGAGTCAAAGAGTTTAACTCCATAATAACTTTCTGCGCCTAATTCTTCTAAAAAAGTTAGTTCAGGCCACTGCGTTTGGATAGCTGATTTTATGCACGAGCCATGGTCGAGAATGTTTTTAAAGGATTGAATACTATGCGGTGCAGCCGTATTCAGCTTGTTCATGCCATACGTTGCTACGGGTTCGATTTGGGTAGTTGAATGATCGGTTTTGAGGATGCTTACAAAACACATATCCAATGTATTGGCTAGGTACATCGCAAGGTCTTCAAAGAAGTCGAGGCCTGTATTGGGCAGGCCACAATTTAGCAGGAATGCCTGGGTGTCTTCAATTAGCTTGCTCTCTGTTACATCCATCAAGGTGGTGATGATCTTCTCGGCTTGTTGATCGCTAATTATCGGTCGGCCGAGGAGTTTTATCCACATATGCTCGTGCCTGGCGTTTGTAAGCCTTGCTAACAAGTCGAAGGGCTTGCTGCTTGCAACAGCTTCTTCAAAGGCAAGCTGCAGTTTTTCTTGATCCTCGGGATGGAAATATTGTAAAGCCTGTTCAAGGCTTGTTAGGGTGGTCCCAAAAATATCGACAATGCCGTTGGTAAAACTCGTTGTATTTGTTTTAAGGTCGCATTCCCATCCGCCCATCCTCGAAATCTTTTGGGTTTCATTTAGCAGCATTTCGCTCTTGCGCAAAGCATCTTCGGCTTTCATCCGTTGCGTGATGTCGCGCTCAACCATGATAATGCTTTCAGGATTTCCATCTTTATCCCTTAAGAACTCGGCATTGACTTCTACAAAAAAGCTGCTTCCGTCTTTACGCATGAGCTCATATTCTGCCGTGCCCGAATAGGTGCCGTTTAGCATGTCGCTTAAGCGTTGGCCAGCCAAAGCTCTATGTGTTGGTGACACAAAGTCAAGCGCCATTTTACCAACAAGGTCATCTTGTTGTTCATAACCGTGCCATCGCACTAAATTTTCTGTTACAAATTGTATCTTACCATCAAGTGAAGCTATGGAAATGCCATCAGGTGAGGTGTTTATAATACTTCTCCAACGTTCTTCGCTTTTTCTGAGTTTCTCTTCATCTTGTTTTCGACGGCTGATGTTGCGTAAACTGCCGATGATTTTTATGGGGGCATTGTTTTCATCATAAACCAATGTTGAAGTCAATGAGATTGTCTCTTCTGACCCATCCTTGTTTTTAAGCTGGGTTTCAAAATCGATAATGCTCCCATGGTTAAACAGTTCGTTTATAAGCCTTTCTCTATCTTTCGGATGAACGTAAAAGTCACTTAGGGGCTTGCCAATTAGTTCGTGGTTTTTAAATTGCCCATTTGTTGCCAGTTCTATTGATGGGCTTAGATCCAGGATAATGCCGGCCAATGAAGCTTCGTAATAGACATCGCGTACATTTTCGAAAATGTTCCGGTATTTTTTCTCCTTAAGGATGATTTCCTCTTCGGCAAGTTTGCGTTCTGTTATATTAATAAATGTTGCCACCACGTGCTTCAACACTTGGTTTGCATCTAGTTCAGGGAAAGCGCTCACTTGCACCCAGATGCGATCGTTTGTAATAGGCCTGTTTATCCCAAAAGTTGTGTTGGTAACGGGTTGGCGGGTTTGCAGCACCTTGACTACAGGGTACTCTTGTGGCTCAAGCTTTTCGCCTTTTTCATCTGTAAAGTACCAGTCAGGATCATAAGCGGCCTTCCCTTTGAGTTGATCTTCGGTCAAGCCTAATAACAAGGATGCTTCTTTGTTGCAAAACAAAATGCTTGTGTCTGGGTTATGTACCACAACACCGGCATGTAGGTTTTCGATAAGGTTTTTGTATTTTTCTTGGCCTTCCTTTATTTCTTGCTCGGCGGTTTTTTTTGCAGTGATATTCCGAACGCTGCCATAAATGGCCAAAATGTTGCTATCCTCGTCAAGTTCTGGCGCAGCAATTATTTCCAACCACCTTATCGAATCATCGTTTCCAATCGAACGGCATTCAAAGTTAACAGGGGCCTTGTTGTTTAGTACGTCTTTGAATTTTGTGTTAAAAATATGTCTATCATCTGTATGTATTATTTTTATCCATTGGTCATTTGTACGTGCTTCGTCTAAAACACGGCCTGTGGCTTCGGTATAATTTCCTGCAATAATTGACATATGAAATTGTCCGTTGGGCTGCGCTGAAAGCTTGAATACATAGTCATTCATGAGTTTGTTTAATACACTATGTATTTTTTTGTCTTCGAGCAGGGCCAATTCCGATTTTTTTCGTTCGCTAATGTTCACATGTGCTATTAAAACATGTCCTGGTCTTGATTCCAGTTGGGTAACTCGCATCCAAAACCATCTAAATTCATTGGGGCTTGCGCAGGGGTATTCAGTTTCTCTGTACTGATGAATACCAGCTTGCACCGATTTAATCATTTCTAGGATTTCCAAGGCTGATGGATCGGTGGCGTTTTTACATACTGTGTAATAATTTGCCCCAATGCCCCATTTGCTTTCGTCGGATACAATGCCATTCTGCATCCCAAATTTTTTCCAGGCCTCGTTAACGGCAATAATTTGGCCACTGCCGTCAATAATGGCATAGTGTGCCTCGGTGGAATTAAAGATGCTTTTAGAGAATTCAAGTTCGTTATGCAGTTGTTCCTCAAGGTTTTTGGAATCTGTGATGTCGCTCCCATTGAGCAAAATCACAGGTTTTCCATGGGGCGGTTTTTCGATAAGGCTAAACCGTAATTCAAACCAACGTGTTTGGCCTGTGGTTGTTTGCAGCTTAGCGGTAGCCGTTGCAACTTCAATATCTCCCTTGAATAATTTAGCAATGCCGTTTTGTACCAATTCTTTCTCACCCGTGCACAGGAGGTCTAAAAGAACCATGCCTTCTACGGTATGTGCAGGGTATCCCAGCGATGTTTGAAAAGCCCTGTTTGTGTATTCAAATTCAAGGCCTTCGTTTAAAAGGGCCAGCAAGTCGAATGAATTTTCAGCAATTTGTGCAAGCTGAAGTTCTTTGTGCTTTAAGATGTTTTCGGTTTCGCGTTTTTCAAGAATTTTATATAGTTCAATGGCCACTGATTCAAGTTCTTGCAAATCGAACTCGTTATAATCTGTCTCTTTATTCCCCACTCCAAAGATCATCCTAGCCTTTTTGTCGTGTATAACGGGGATGCTCATAAACCGGTGGATGGGCGCATGCCCATCAGGCAGGCCTTTTTTATTGGGTGCATTTGCATATGCGTTAACAACCACCCCCTGCCTGTTTCGGAGGCAATCGGCCCAATTGCCCGCAGAGCCGATCGGATAATGTGTTTCTTGGGCAGCCTTGCAATTTTTTAAAGCTTCCGAATTCCAAGTAGTAAGTATGATTTCGGTTTCGTCGGGGCTTATTAAATGGAAGAAGCCGATTTTACTCTGGGTGATTTTAACCGCAATATCCAGGGCTTTGTCGTAGAGCTGTTTGTCAGTAAGGGATGAGGATTCGACAAACAAATTTAACAAGAGCCTGAGGCGTTCATTTATCCTGACAAGTTGATTGTTCATGAGGGTAGTCTTTTGTAAATTGGCTTCGTTTGCTCATGTTTTATGCAATCAATTGATTAATAATGGCTTTGGGTTAAAAAGCACTCCATTAAAAAGCCAATTTTTTGCTTTCGCATGGTTTTTAGGACACAAGCCCTTGTGCAAATATACGTCATGAATGATGAAATTGCTAATTTTCAGCAACAATCCTTCGCGCATTTCAACACGCGAAAGATGTGTTTTTTGGGTGATGAACGAATTAGGAATATGCCCACATTGGTGGTAAGCTAGGCTGCACGGGGATTGTTTCTGAATGTAGGTTCGTAGGTGGCCAATTCGATACTCACCATTTTTGGGGAATATACACCATTGAGGTGAAAGTTGGCAATCCTTGGATGGGATCGGTTGGCCCCATGCGATGGCAAGATAAAAACTGTTGTCGGTTTAGCGAAACCCAAAGCTAGGGTATATGGCGGTGTACGCGAAAAAGAAGTGGGTTACTAGCTGATTAATGAGAAGGATTTTCAGTTTTTCAAAAAATAAAGGCAAAACCCTTTCAAGCCGCATTCTTCGCATTTGGGCTTACGGGCATTGCA
>CAZKHA010000052.1:0-20547 GCA_964552325.1 uncultured Bacteroidales bacterium | reverse complement strand
GATTTACAATTTCTATGACTATAAAAGCAAAATAACAAAGAAACCCAAATTGCCGAAATTTTAAATCTCTGTAATAGGAGAATTGCTGAGTTTTGTTTGAACTTGATATATAAAAAACCCCACAAGGTAATTTCGGGCAGTTTATTAGCAAGTACTGCAACCATTGCTGTGAATGCTTATTAGTAGTCCACAGCCTTGGCAGGTCCTATGCTTCTTTTCATGTGCAAGAAAAGTATCCATGCCCTTTTCTTTAATTACTGCTAGGTTTTGAATTAGGCTGGTGTTATAGCTGATACGGTATCTTTTGTCAAGTTCTTTTAATCTTTTGCAGGGTATTGTATCGCATTCGTAGCACAATCCGGATTTAGTTTCGGCCAGTTTTTCGCAATTGGCAATTTTGCAACGTTGCCTGAAATTTGGGTATGGATCAACCAATAGCCTACAGCCTGGGCATTTGTTTTTTGCGCGTAAATGAGCATAACAAACTTCGCAAGGGATTCCACAAGGGGCTATGAGTCTTGGATCTTGGAATGTTGAATCGTTCATTTGTTCAGGAGTTAGATGGCGAAATTACAAATTGGACCACGATTATCAAAGCCTTCAAATGCTTAGAAACGACCCTAATGAGGGCATGCAGGGCAGCATGATGGACAGCCGGTGTCCTGTTTTTTTTTGACCTAATCAGTTAAATAGGCTTTCTTATAAGTTGTTATGCAAATTGCGTGCTTTCAATTCTTTTTTCAATGCTTCATAGCGTTTCGGTTTTTTCAACAGTAGATACACTAATAGCAAAGGGATTAAGGTAAGAAAACCCCAACTGTTCGCCACTACGCTATAAATTATTATCCCAATCAAAAATCCAATAAAAAAGGCATCCACTAGTGGAGATGGTTTGTTTATTTTTGCTTCATCCATCAATTCTTGATCCGATAGTTCAGCTAATTCCTTTTGGTTCATTATTTTATTTGTTTTAAGGGTGTTTATTTTAGATTAAGTTTTTAATGTGGTAATATATGTTTAGTGCTTGGTGTAAGTGTTCGTTTTGAGCGTATATAACTTATTTTATGTTTATTAGATAATTCAAAATACGTTGCTTGAAATTAAGCGTCTATATCTCCAAATGCGGCAAGGGAGTGCTATGCAACACCATTCTTTTATTGAGTGAGCTAATTTCCATGATTCCAGTGGTTTTACATATTTTAATTTCATGAATTACCCTTGTAAAATTAGAATTAGCATATAGCAAGTCTTGAATGGCCAACACAAAGGCTCTTACCTTAACTAAAGCCCTTCGTGTACAGTGAATTATCCATGAAAATTGACTTCATTAGAAACTGGGTCGAGCCTCATCGTTTGATGATAATTGGTAGAGTTGCTTGATTAAGCCTTTAGCCTTTCCTTTATCCATTCACGAGCATTGGCAAAGGCCATCATCCATGGGCTAACTTCATCGTTAAGCCGTGTTTGTTCGTACCAAGGCCATTGCCATGGCAAGAAGGCGCGTTCAAGGTGTGGCATCATTACCAAATGACGTCCGTTGGCTGACACCAAGGCAGCTACATCATAATCAGAACCATTTGGGTTGGCTGGATAGGTAGCATGGGTGTATTTAGCTGCAACCACATACTTGTTTTCGGGTAACGGAAGCGTGAATTTGCCCTCGCCATGAGCTACATACACACCTAATCTGCTACCGGCTAAACTTCCCAACATTATCGAGTTGTTTTGGGGAATATCAAGGGTAAGGAAACCCGATTCAAATTTATGTGAAGTGTTATGTTGCATATAAGGCCGTAACTCATGTTCAGGATAAACCAGGTTAAGCTCCATCATCAGTTGGCAGCCATTGCACACACCTAGGCTCAGCGTATCAGTACGTTCGTAAAACTTTTGAAGGGTTTCGGCAGCTTGGGTGTTGTATTTAAATGCACCTGCCCAACCTTTGGCCGAACCTAACACATCTGAATTGGAGAATCCGCCAACAAATACAATTAAATTAATGTCATGCAAATCTTCACGGCCACTCATCAGGTCGGTCATGTGCACATCCTTAACGTCGAAACCTGCCAGATAGAGCATATATGCCATTTCTCGATCTCCATTCACACCTTTCTCACGTATGATGGCAGCTTTTATTCCCGTAGTTTTCTCGCCTGCTGCACGTAGCTTGAGGTCATGAGCTTTGCCTCTAAAACCTTTTGGGAAAACATAGTTAAGTGCATGTTTGCTGAAGTTTTCGAAACGTTCAAAAGCAAGGTTTTCACCGCATTGCTTGCGGTCGAGCAAGTATGAACTCCTAAACCAATCCTCACGTAAGGATGGTATATCGAAACTGTAAGTCAGGTGATTGTGTTTAATGTTCAATTCGTTGCCCATTATGGGGGTGCCGATTGTAAAGCTTTGTACACCGGCTTCATCAAGCAGGTTTTGAAGCAACTCTGGTACTTCCGTTTCAACTATCACCGAGGGTTTCTCGCTGAATAATAAACGGGTAAGGTCCTCGTCAGGCAGTTCCGTAAGGTTAATATTCAAACCTAAATCATTATGGCTAAAGGTCATTTCGAGTAGGGTGGTTATCAATCCTCCAGCACTTACATCGTGTCCGGCAACAATCCAATTGTTGTTTATGGCCATTTGTACAGCAGTGAATGCACTGGCAAAGTATTCGGCATCCTCAACACCCGGGACTGTTTTGCCAATAAAGTTGTGTGTCTGGGCATACGATGATCCACCCAGAGCAAACAAGCTTGCGCTGAAGTCGATGTAAACTAAGGAAGTGTTTAATTTACCACTAAGTGGGGTTGATATGGTTTTAGTAATATCACTTACTTCGGCCACAGCCGACACTATAACTGTTCCGGGCGAATAAACCTTGGTTCCGTCGGGGTATTTTTGGGTCATCGATAGCGAGTCTTTGCCTGTGGGTATGTTAATACCCAGATCAATAGCAAATTTACTCATGGCTTCAACAGCAAGATACAATCGGGCATCTTCCCCGGCATTGCGGCAAGGCCACATCCAATTGGCACTCAACGAAACGCCTTTTAGGCCATGTTGCAAGGGTGCCCATACCAAGTTGGTGAGTGCTTCGGCAACCGATAGAATTGAGCCCGCTTCAGGATTGGCCAAACCACTTATTGGAGCATGGCCAATTGAAGTAGCAATGCCCTGCTTGCCTTGGTAATCAAGGGCTACAACACCTAAATTGTTTAAAGGCAATTGCAAAGGACCCGCACATTGTTGCATGGCCACGCGTCCACTTACTGATCGGTCAACCTTGTTGGTAAGCCAGTCTTTGCATGCAACAGCTTCTAATTGAAGTACATTGCGTAGGCTTGTGTAAATATCGAAATTTGGCTTTTCAAACGCTTTAAAAGATTCTTTTATGCGCTTATCAACCATTAAAGTACGAGGTGGTTTTCCAAAGAAATCGTTCAATTTGAGGTCGATAGGTTGTTGCTGATAGTGTTCGCTTGTAAATGTAAGGTGTTCGTCGCCTGTAATTTCGCCAGCAACATACATGGGTGCGCGTTCACGTTCGGCAATGCGTTGTAACAATTCCACATCTTGGCCTTTTAGCACCAGGCCCATACGTTCCTGCGATTCGTTTCCGATGATTTCTTTAAGCGAAAGGGTAGGGTCGCCTACTGGAAGCTTGTCAACATGTATTTTGCCTCCCGATGTTTCAACCAGTTCCGATAAGCAGTTGAGGTGCCCACCGGCTCCATGGTCGTGTATCGACACGATGGGGTTGTTGCCCGATTCAACCATGGCACGTATGGCGTTTGAAACTCTTTTTTGCATTTCGGGATTGGCACGTTGCACCGCATTCAACTCGATAGAATTGCCATATTCGCCCGTAGCTACCGACGAAACAGCGCCTCCGCCCATCCCGATACGATAGTTGTCGCCGCCAAGCACCACGATCAAATCGCCAGGTTCAGGCAATCCTTTTTGACTGTCGGCCTTTATGCCAAAGCCTATCCCGCCCGCGAGCATAATCACTTTATCGAAGCCCCAGGTGGTGCCGTTTTCGGTATGTTCAAAAGTTAGAAGGCTGCCGCAGATAAGGGGTTGGCCAAATTTGTTGCCGAAATCGGAGGCTCCGTTGGAGGCTTTTATCAGTATTTCTTCAGGAGTTTGGTAAAGCCATTTGCGGGGCGGCGTTTCGTCTTCCCAAGGCCTACCATCTGATGTACGTGGATAGGAGGTCATGTAAACTGCCGTGCCAGCAATGGGTAAGCTACCTTTTCCGCCGGCCAGCCGATCACGAATTTCGCCTCCTGTTCCGGTAGATGCACCATTAAATGGCTCCACGGTTGTTGGGAAGTTGTGGGTCTCAGCTTTCAGTGAGATAACAGACTCAATATCACGTATTCCGAAATAGTCAGGTTTGTCTTGAGTTTGGGGTGCAAATTGTTGTATGCTCGGGCCTTCAATAAAGGCTACATTGTCTTTGTAAGCCGATACCAGCAAATTAGGGTTGACTTGGCTGGTTTTTTTGATGAGCGCAAACAAGCTTTGTCCTTTTTCTTCGCCATCGATAATAAATGTGCCATTAAAGATTTTGTGGCGGCAGTGTTCGGAGTTAACCTGCGAAAATCCAAAGACTTCGCTATCGGTGAGCTTGCGCCCAATGCGATTCGCCAGCCCTTCAAGGTATTCTACTTCTTCAGGGCTAAGGGCCAAGCCTTCGGCTCGGTTATAGGCTTCAATGTCATCAATTTCTTTGAGGCTCTCGGGTGTGCGGCTCAACGTAAAGATGTCCTGCCCGGGGTTTTTGTACACGGTCAGCAGCATGGGGTCGAAACTTGGGTTGGTTTCAGTTGTGGCCACAAGTTCCTCTATGCGTTTTATGCCCTTAATTCCTGTGTTTTGAGTTATCTCAACGGCATTTGTGCTCCAAGGTGTAACCATTTCGCGGCGGGGACCAATAAAACTGCCTTCAAGATGTGCACTAGAACAAACAGCGGCCTCGCTGAAGAGCCAACTTAGTTTTTGTAGGTCGTCGCTGCTGGGTTGTTGCGTGGTTTCCACTGCAAAATAGTTATTGGCTGTACCTTTAAAATATACTATCATCACGATGGGTGTTAGGGTTTACTTGCAAATGAACTTGTGTAAGTAAAACTTAATTATGTGCAAATTAATGAATTATACAAGCGCATTTGAATACTGCAAAGATACACAAGCCTTACAGATGGTTAAAGCAAAGTGGATAAGTTTTTAAAAAAGGTAGATCAATGTGAGAATGTGAGAATGCGATGCACTGAGCCTGCCGAAGCCCGAAGTGCGCTGGATAGTGAAGATGTTTAATTAGACGCCCAATAATGGAAGGGTAATTGAAGAGGGCCGTCTGTTTTATAGGATAATTATTCTACATCTTTATCCGATGTTTATACGCTACCTGAATACTATTGTTGAAAAAAATCAGTTATTTTAGGTGCTGAAGGAGTATGGATAAAGTTGCTTTTGCCGTAGTTGTTGATGCAAAACAAGCATCATCTTTTATCGCAATATGTTGTGCTGTATTTTATTAACATTTACCTGTTGATAACATCGGCAGCCTTACTTCAAAGCAAGTTTTATTATGGCGTATTTTCGCACTAAATATTTTTAGTACATGATTGCATCAATTTTGTTACAAGTTGGCGGAGCATCAGGTATGGTAACCGATACGCTCCAAACCATACAACAAGCCATTGGAGCAGCCCAGCCTGCAAAAACCGAGGTAAGTTTATCTGTTTGGGATTTGGCGATAAAAGGTGGTATCATCATGATACCCATAGCCCTGATGTCAATAATAGCCGTTTATATTTTTATTGAAAGATATATGGCTATTTTACGGGCTTCGAAGGAAGAACGTAATTTTATGAACAACATACGCGACTTCATACACAATGGACGTATTGATTCTGCCTTGGCTTTATGCCGCACCCAAGACAGCCCCATAGCCCGAATGGTAGAAAAAGGCTTGAATCGTTTAGGGAAACCCCTTGGCGATATAAATGCTGCTATCGAAAATGTTGGCAAACTTGAAGTGTCGCGTTTAGAGAAAAACATCGCTGCACTTGCCACCATTGCCGGAGCAGCCCCCATGTTAGGTTTTTTGGGTACGGTTACCGGAATGATACGTGCCTTTTACGATATGTCGATGGCAGGAAACAATGTTGACATCATTATTCTTTCGAGCGGCATTTATGAAGCCATGGTTACCACAGTAGGTGGTCTTATTGTGGGTATTGCTGCATACGTATGCTACAACATGCTGGTGGCCCGTATCGAGAAATTGGTTTTCATACTCGAGGCTCGTACCACCGAGTTCATGGATTTATTACAAGAACCTGCATCTTAATATCTTAACAAATGGCTATCAGGACCAGAAACCGACTTAGCGTAGAATTTAGCACAGCCTCCATGTCTGACTTGGTGTTCCTGTTGCTAATTTTTTTCATGATATCGTCAACATTGGTTAGCCCTAATGCTGTTAAGCTGCTGTTACCCGGAAGCAATAGCAAGACTATGGCTAAACAAGCTGTTAATGTTTATATAAGTGATAAGTTTGAATATGCCGTAGATCCTAAAAACAACGGCACAGCCGTCCCTGTTAGCTTGGAATTGCTTGGGCCTTCGCTATATGAGCAACTTAAGAACCAAGCTCCTGATGCATCGGTTGTTTTACGCGCCGATCGCATTGTGCCTGTTCAATATATTGTGAATGTTTTTGATGTTGTTAGCGGCCTTAATACCCAGTTTAAGACTAAATACAAGGTGATTTTGGCTACCAAACCTAATAACCCTTAATGTGAAGATGAATAGATTTGAGAATATGAAGATTAGGAGATGCTGACGCGAAGCGGCAGTCCCGCGAATGCGGGATGAAGTTTGGGCGAAGCTGTTAAATGGTCTCAAATCTCTTTATTTGGCATAGTATTGATTGAATTTGAATTGAATAAAATATTTCGTTAAATGGAACAAAATAAAGCAGCGGGAATCTTGGGTACAGTGCTGGTACATGCATTGTTGCTTCTGCTTTTGCTTTTTATGGCTTTGCGCACACCGCTTCCATTGCCGGGTGAAGAAGGAATGGAAGTAAACCTGGGCTATTCCGATCAGGGAGCGGGCGATGTTCAGCCTTTGGATATCCCTGCTGCACAAGCTGCTGCAACGCCACCACCTACCAATGCTAACCGCGATGAACTGGTTACTAGCGATGATGAGGAAAGTCCTGCAGTTGCAGAGAAGCCCAATAAAAAACCCGTAACAAAGCCAACAGAGAGCTCAAACACCAAGCCATCCGAAAACAAGCCTTCAGAGCCCCAAGTGAACAAAAACGCACTATATACCGGCAAAACCAAAGGTACTCAAACTGGTGGAAATCAGGGTATAGCTGGTGGTGTTGGCGACCAAGGCAATCCAAATGGCACGCCCAATTCTACCAATTATGCTGGGCATGGCGGTGCTGGTGATGGTATTCAGTTTCAGTTAAAAGGCCGTGGAAAGGTTTATCTAAATCAACCACCCTATGAGTCGGATGAACAGGGTAGGGTAGTGGTTGAAATAATTGTTGACCGAGATGGAACGGTTATCAGGGCTACAGCCGGAAAGAAAATTCCCGGAACAAATGTTGGAACAAATGTAAGCGACACCAAACTTTGGAACCTTGCCAAACAGGCTGCTTTAAAATCGAAATTCACCCCCGACCCTAAAGCCGTGGAGGAACAAGTTGGGTATATCACCTATAATTTTATAAGATTGAACTGATTCTCCTTTAAAACGATACAATAATAACAGCCTTTTCCTAAAATTCTACTTGTGTTGATGTTCCAACATATTTTTTTTAAGAACCGCTAACGCCAGCATGAAAGTAACCCAATCCTATAACGTTTTACCTTCCGATACCTTATTAAGTAAAATTAGGCATCAGTTAATGTGGCATTTACCTGGTTTTGAAGCACATTATCGTATGATGCCTTCCGTTAGACGCATCCAGATGGAGCATTTGCAGCAACCTAAAAATGCGCGTTGCAGTGCAGTGCTTCTTTTGTTGTATTTTGATCAAGCGCAATTATATACCGTATTTATTCGCAGGCCTGAGTACGATGGTGTACATGGTGGGCAGATTTCATTTCCAGGGGGTAAATGTGAAGATTCTGATAATGACTGGATTCATACAGCCTTACGTGAAACCACCGAGGAAATAGGTTGCGTTATTGACAGGGAAGCCGTATTAGGGCACCTTAGCACACTTTATATTCCCCCTAGCCATTACCTTGTGCACCCAGTAGTAGCATTTGTTCCATCAAAACCCGTTTTTATTGCTGATCCAACCGAAGTTGCAGAAATTGTTACAATTCCTATGCAAGATCTGCTTGATGAAAAATGTGTAACTGCAGCTGTGTTTGCTTCAAAAGGCCCAGTAAAAATCGAAGCCCCATGCTACGATGTTGGAAGTTGCAAGATATGGGGTGCCACTGCCATGATTTTGAGCGAATGGCTTTCCGTTTTTGCGGAAGCCATAAAGGATACTTCTAAATAACCAATTGTCTATCAATTATTCTTCTCTTTATTAGTTGAAAATTCAAGCATTAAAATCACAAACATTCTTTGAATATAGACTTGAATTAATTAGTTTTGCAAAGTGTTTATTGGATGATGAGAACATATTTAGTACTAGTTTTTTGTTTTAGCACCTGGCTTTTGAGGGCCGGAGAGCCACCTGTTGATGGAGCTGATACCATCAAGCATTGGCGTTTTTCTGGAAATAATACACTGAATTTTAATCAACTGCATTTGTCTAATTGGTCAGAAGGTGGAGAAAATTCTTTATCGGGAACCACCTATGTTAGCTTTTCAGCCCTTTACGCTAATGGCGATTATACCGTTGATCATCAAGTTAATATGGGTTATGGGATGCTAAGATCGCAAGACAAGAAATATAAAAAAACGGAAGATAAGCTCGATGTTACAAGTACGTTTTCGTACAAAGCCAGGGGTAAATGGAATTACTCAAGTCTCCTAAATTTTCGTACGCAGTTTACCAATGGGTATAAGTATCCCAACGATTCAACCGTAGTTTCAACTTTTATGGCCCCAGCCTATTTAACAGCCTCGTTGGGAATGCAATTTAAGCCTTCTGCATCGTTTTCACTCTTTATTTCTCCAGCCTCTGGAAAGTTTATTCTGGTGCTGGACCAAGATTTGGCCAATGCAGGTGCTTTTGGTGTTACAAAGGCTGTTTATTTGAACGATACATCAAAGGTAATCACTCAACCAGGTAGGAATATAAAGCCGGAGTTTGGGTTCAATATCAATGCTTTCCTAAAAAGGGAAGTCATAACAAACGTTTCACTCGAAAGCAGGCTTATACTTAATAATAACTACCTCGACGAAAACCAAATGAACAGATGGAATATTGATGTAAACTGGGAAGCTCTGCTTAATTTTACAATCAATAAATACCTTAGTTCCAGCATCCGGATGAATATGATTTATGACCACAACATCAAGATAGGTGAATACGAGTACATTGATAATACAAAGGTTAAAGTTGGTGAAGGACCACGCACACAGTTTAAAGAATCGTTTGGAATTGGATTGAATTACAGGTTTTAAGATATAAACTTTCGGGCAAAATCCCAATCCAGCAAATCCTACTTTACTCTTGCTTAAACCGGGACGTTTAAATACATGCATAGGTTGTGCACTTTGAATGAAATCAATGTCATTTATAGCATCCTCCATCAGTACAACCTGATTGTAAGAACCACTGAAACGGGCTATTTGGTGGTTTTCTTAACCAACTTAGTATGCACACTATCAATGGGTTCCCATAATTCATTTTTGGTTCCATCCAAATCAAGATTATGTACGAATTGGCCATAATCGTACACTCAGATGGTGTCAAGCATCGTAACTCCTTGTATTTTAAGGTTTTGGACGATGCGTTTCAGGTCTTGCGCTCGATAGTTAATCCTAATTTTTTCTGTAGAAGGCAGAAAGTTGGAGGCGTCTTTTTTAAAGGTGCTCAAAATCAAATAATTGATTTTTTCAGCTCGGTTTGCGTTTCTAAAATTCAAACGGTGAACCATATTTGTCAATAGCTAATCAAAGGTGATAGGCATACCACGTTTTGGCAAGTTTAGGGTCTAACAAATCAAAGAAAATCCCTTCTATACCAGTTGCAAGTGGTAGGGTATCATTTTTTCTGTTCGTTCTTCGTAGTATTATGGGCCGCTTTATTCACCTCAATAGGTTTGCAGCTAATTGCTATCAAACACCAAAGTGATAGTAATGTAATGATTATCAGTGGTTAGTAAGAATAGATTTCGTGTATTACTAATTTATCCTTTTCAATGTTTACAATCAACCATTTATAGGTTGTAACTCCACCCCAATAGCCAACAGTAACTTTTAGGGTATCTTCAATGCTGGTCCAACTTCCTTCATAAATACCATAAACAATAGGGGGTGTTCCACAACTGCCAACATTTTTATGTTCCACAAATTTGTAGTTATCCGATAGAAGAAAACCATATGAATCGTGTGGTAAAGCAGTTGAACGGGTGTATGTTACTGTAGTATCAGAATAGACGGGGTTTACCCAGTAACCTATGAATGGCGAAACGCCAGCATCTGGCTGTACATCTTTCTTGCATGATGCTAGTAGCATGACGGCCAATACAATAATAAAAAATCTATTTAACGACATAATCAAATGATTGTTGGTAAATGGAACTTGAGGATTAGTGTGCCGATGTTTAGCCCTAACTGCACGTGTGGCTAAAAAAATGCAGTGGTTTTATCCAACAATCATGCCTCGAACGCTTTTATGCAGCCGAAACTTAATGTTATTTTTGCAGGGAAATATTACTTGCTAATGCCAATTCATCAACATGCTGTAATTCTCAGTGCATCACGAATGACCGATCTGCCTGCATATTATCCACAGTTTATGATTGATGCAATTGAAAAACGGATACAACTCGGGCAGAAGATACATTCAGTAGTGCTATGGACAAAACATGCGAACTCCTTAAACAAGGAGCCACTAAGGTCGTATCTACAACAGCTGAAGAATAATGGAATACAACTTAGCATTCAACTTACCATTACGGGTATGGGAAGTAAGATTGTTGACGCAACTTCCCAAGGCAAGCTTTGGAGCCCTGAGCCCAATGTACCAAAGCTACAAGACTCTATTGACCAACTTGTTAACCTCGTAAAGTTAGTTGATGATGCTAGGCGTATTACAATCCGCGTCGATCCAATTGCAAAGTTTCGGTTTAGTGATGGAAGCAGCTACACCAACCAAACTGAAATGAGGGAAATAATTGCCTTAGCATCAAATGTGGGTATAAAAAGGTTTGCCTTTAGCTTGCTTGAACCATTTGCATATAAAAAAGTTATCCGGCGATTTAATGTATTAGGAGTTGAAATTCAATCTTTTACTTTGCACGAACGAATGTACCTTCATGCAGAAATAGCTGAATTGAAACAACGATTTGATTGTGAGGTTAATGCATGTTGCGTAGAGGGTTTCCCAGCCTCAGCCTGTGTTTCGGGTAGGCAGCTCAGTAGTTTGCACCCAAAAAACGAAAACCTTTCACTTAAAACACCCTTTACGCGTCCGTTATGCCATTGTACAAATTCGATTGATATTGGTGGATGGCCGCCAAAAGCATGTTTTTCGGGATGCGATTATTGCTATGCCCGTCCGGTTTATTCAAAAAAATAGGCAGCCCCATTATTGGACTGCCTATGTTTAGGGTGAGTTTATATCTATAAATGAAAGGTTTCCATAACATTACCAAAATCAATAAAGTAGGTGGCCTTGCTTTTAAGTGATTGAACTGCTTTGTGCTCTTGTTCAAGAATTTTCATCCTAAAGTCGTCTAATTCCTCTTTTTCTGATTCTTCTTGTTCCTTGCGGGTTTCGTGGTACGTTAGTTCCACAAAGACCTTGAGGTCAGCTTGTTCAATTTTTGCAGCATATAATCCGCAAACTATTAAAATGTTTATGGTGCTAAAATCCGTAATTAATTGATCTACATTGTCATTCAATAAATCAACCAAGGGGAGCACGGATTTATTACCTTCCAAGAAATCTTGGATGTTCTTGTCAACCAATTCCCAATCTAATTCATTGATCCCAACATTTTCAACGCCATGGCTTTTTCGCCACTCGGTACGTTCGGCAGGAGGTACTGTGTAGTAATTGTCTAAATAAATGGCTTTTACTTTGTAACCTCTTTTTTTAAGTTTAATACCCAAAGAACGGGCAATGGATGCTTTTCCTCCTGCAACCTCGCCCGAAATGGTGACGATGTACTTATTTATTTCGGCTTCACCAATTTGCTCAAGGATGGCTTTGGCGGCTTTTTTATGGTTTTTATTGATGTTTACTATATTATCATACATAACACTTGTAATTTTATTTTTTAATTTTGGTAAACCATTTTTAAAGGTGTACCGGGTTCACATAAATACTTAACTCCATTTATCCAGACGTAAATCTCTGCATCGGCATCAGCGCCTGCAGTAACAATCACCTGTTTGTGATTTACTTCAACATAATACCTGACATTTTTAAATTGGAAATTAAATGTCAACGATTTCCAAGCTATTGGCATGCTAGGATTGATATGTACTTCTTGTTTTCGTAAGTTTAAGCCTGCATACACACTTAAGGCTATCCACACCGTGCCGGCCATTACGCCTGCATGAATTCCTTCGGCGGTTGTTCCTCCTTGTATATCATTAAAATCGCTTGATAATGCCCCTTGGTAAAGATCCCAACCTAATTTGGTATCGCCTATCATGTTGGCCAGTTTGGCATGTACCACACGGCTTAGTGTTGAGCCATGTGAGGTACGGGCAAGATAGTAGGCTAAATTGCGGTTCAAGTAGTCGGCAGGAAGTTTATACCCAAGCTGGTTTATTAACTTAGTAACCTCGTCTTCATTAAGGTTATAATACGTCATTAGCGTGTCTGCTTGTTTGGCAACCTTAAAGTCGTCGGGCGACATGCCTTCGGCCTTTAGCAAGCGATCCATGCGGTACACATTGCCATATTTTTTCCGGAAGAAATCCCAATCCAATTCTTTCAGTGCAAAATAGCCATCGTATTGTGCTATAATGCCTTCATCCGAAATTACCAAATTGAGGTTTTTTGAAATGTCTTTCCATCGATCCATCTCCGGTATATCCAGTCCAATTTTTGCTGCTATTTCACCAAAAGCTTCTTCGCCAAGAGTTTCTCTCAAATCAAACGCTTTTTCGAGTATCCAAGCTGTCATTAGGTTGGTATAGGCATTATCCGTAAGCCCACCTTCCTCTTTATCATGGTATTTTTCATGAAATTCATCCGGACCCATGACTGCTGCGATATGGTACCTGCCAGTTTTTTCATCTTTATCGCATTTTCCAGTCCAGAACATGCAAATGTCGAGAAAAAGCTCAGCGCCATAGTTTTTCATAAATTCCAAGTCGTCTGTAGCATGGAAATATTCCCAAACATTGTACGCAATAGCCAGGGATACATGTCGTTGCAACGAGCTGTAATCATCGCCCCACTCGCCAGAGATAGGATTGAGATGCACAACCTGTGTTTCTTCCTTTCCGATGCTTCCGCTTTGCCATGGAAACATAGCACCCCTGTAACCATATTCCTTGGCATACTTCCGGGCTTCGTTAATCCTGCGGTAGCGGTACATCAAGATTGATTTGGCGATCTGGGGATAGCTTAGGTTAATCACCGGCAAAATGTACAATTCGTCCCAGAAAATATGTCCACGATACGCTTCGCCATGCAATCCTCGGGCTGGGATACCAGCATCAATTTGAACATTGTGTGGAGAAGTGGTAACATAGAGGTGGTACAGGTGCAACCGAATTAATTTTTGAGCTAAACGGTCTCCGGTGAGAATAATATCAGCCTTTTCCCAAATCTTTTGCCATGCAACGGTTGAATTTTCTAACAACTGCCCAAATGACTCCACCATACCTAAGATTTCGGTGGCCGAAATTTCAGGAGTTTGATTTCCGGAAGATAAAGAATGACAAAGTGATACAAGTTTTTCTACCGCAATAGAATCGCCTACTTGCACATCGAAGCTACATTCCGAAAATGCTTGCCCCTTGTTCACAACCCCAGCAAAATCAGTGGATGTGGATTGTTTATTCAGCTTGGCGTTTAGCCGGTAAGCGGCAGCTATCTTAATTTTACTTTGGGTAGTTTCGGCTACAACTAAACCAGCATTTCCTGTAGCTTCTTGATGCAATATGCTCAAATGTTGTTGGTTGAGCTGTTTGTAACGCTCTACGCCTTCATTAATAAGGTTGGCATCAACGCCAGCACGGATTTTTATGGTACCGGAATAATTTTCAGGAATTACTTGGTACCGTTGCCCCGCCAGGGTGGGCTGATGCATGGCTGCTATCCGCTCGGAATGGATTGTGGTTACCAATCCATCTTGTTCAAACGTGAGACTGCGTTTAAGCAAACCATTTCTAAAATCGAGGTTGCGGTAAATGGATACAATCTTTGCTTGATTTGGGTCGAACCATTTGCCGTTGTTTATGCTAAGTTGAAAAGGAAGCCAGTTTACACAATTTACAAAGTCTTCGTTATCAACCATTCTATCGCCTATGGGCGAAGCCAATGTGTTATAAACACCCGCCATGTACGTGCCGGGATAATTGTTTTTGCCAGCCTTGCATTCTTCCAAAGCGCCACGGGTGCCAAAATAGCCATTGCCTACCGTAAGCAGTGATTCACGAAGTTTTTCGCGTGAAGGCTCATAATCGTGGTATGTTATCGACCAGTTATCATCCTTAAGGCCTTTAGCAAACCAATTTTCAAGGCCTTCTATTCCATTAATTTCTTCAAGATCCTTTACCACCCAGTCGGCACCATTGGAGAGTAGTTCGTGTTCGTTCTCTTCGCGGGCAATGCCAAGTACCAAGCCAAAGTTTCCTTTGTTGCCGGCTTGCACTCCCGATACGGCATCTTCTACAACTACTGACTCATATACTTCAACGCCAAGGTTTTTGGCGGCAACCGTAAAAATATCGGGTTCGGGTTTGCCTTTTAGTCCCATTTCTGCTGAAACAACCCCATCAACGCGGGTCTCGAATAGATTCAAAATCCCTGCCTTGCGCAAAACTTCTTCGCAGTTCTTGCTTGAAGAGGCCACCCCAACACGTATGTTATTCCTGCGTAATTCATATATCAAGTTTACCGTTGCATGATAAACTTCAACGCCATCACGTTCAAGAACTTCGTTAAAGGCTTCATTTTTACTGTTTCCTAAGGCACATACGGTATCGTAACCAGGAGCATCATTAGGGTCGCCCATTGGAAGCATTATTCCACGTGATTCAAGAAACGATTGAACACCTTTATAGCGCGGTTTGCCATCAACATAAGGAAGATAATCGCCGGTATGGGTAAATTCTTTAAAGGTTTCGTTTAGTTGCTTAGCGCGATCTTGAAGGTACTCGTCAAACATTTTTTTCCAAGCTGCACTGTGCACCAAGGCTGTTTTAGTAATAACTCCATCTAAATCGAATATAACTGCTTTGAATTGATAGTCTTTCATGAGTAGTATTTTACGGGCTGCAAATTTACGAATAATACCCACCCTCAATAGGGCTGTAAATTGCTATTTTTGCACACGAATATCATTCCATGCCTCACAAAGCCCCAAACTATATCGAAAAATTAATCGAACAAGGTGAACATCAACATCTTGATTTTAAGTTTGCTGTGAACGATTCGCGAAAAATCGCCCGTTCATTGGTGGCTTTTGCAAATACTACTGGTGGAAAACTGCTTATTGGCGTTAAAGATAATGGTGCTATTGCTGGGGTTCGTACCGTAGAGGAATATTACATGGTTGAGTCTGCTGCTCAGGTTTATAGCAAGCCTATTATTCAGTTTGCTTCAAATGAATGGAACCTTACAGGCAAAAAAGTGCTCGAAATTACTGTTGATGAAGGGACGTTAAAGCCCTATAAGGCTTTGGGCGATGATGGAAAATGGCTTGCATACCAGCGCGTTCACGACCAGAATATTGTTGCTAATCCGGTATTGTTATCGTTTTGGCAACGGCAAAAACACGTAAGCAATACTGTTATTCACTATGGCGACAATGAACGGTTCTTTTTAGAATTGGTTGAACGAACTGGATTTGTAACGCTTAGCGAGTTTATGGAACGCTCAGGTCTTAAAAAAACGGTGGCCGAAAAAATAATTGTTGACTATTTGCTACTTGGAATAATAGAAATAGACATGCTGGACGATGTTGCCTTGTATAAGCTAAAGCTTAATTAGCTTGTAATTATAACAATTTTAACGACTTGAGTTTGGTTTCGGCCTCCCGTACCACAAACTCCAATTGATTTAGGCCTTGCCCAAGCAATTGATACTTATGATCCTTAAGAAAGGTTATTGCATCTCTTATCTCCTTAACTTCAGAAGCATCCTGAATGGTATCGGCATTTAGCAAATGATGGTGCAGAAAATTGATTTTTTCGCCTAGTATGTCGTACAATTCTTGCTTATCTTTGAAATAGAGTGCCATAGCCTAGTATTTTTTACAATATTACGGGTTTTGATTCAAACAACAATAGGGCTCTTAGAAATTCTACTTATGTGGCTCAATTTTTATTGGAAGTACCATTTGTACCGCTACTTTTTTGCCCCTTTGTTGAGCCGGTTTCCAATTGGGCATATGTTCTATTAACCTGATTAGTTGCTTGTCGAATCGAGCATCTATCGATTTTATAATCTGAGGTTTGCTGGGTTTTCCGGCAGTATCTACTGTAAATTTGACATAAGCTGTCGTTTTCAAGGTCGTAAGTTCAATAGAGTCAGGGAATTGAAGGTTGTTTGCTATATAGTTTAGTAATGCACGTTCTCCTCCAGGGAATTCAGGCATCGTCTCAACAACCATAAAAACCGATTCTTCAGCTTTTGTTTCTTCCACACTGGTTTGTTTGCTCGATTCTATTGGTGCATAAGCATTAACAGACAGGTCGTTATCCATAATTTCAAGGTCGTTTGCCGCAATTACCACCTCTTCTGGCAAAGTTACGGATTTCGGAAATTTTGGTTGTGCCGTGGCTTGCGCTTGCCGTTCAGCCACTTGGGGCTCTGCTTTAATTCCACCCACTGCCAGCAATTGTTTCGGGGCTGTATCAAGGTTGCTGGGATTATTAGCACTTGGCATAATATTTTCGCTCGAAACCAATTTATTTTGATCACTTTGTTTGATAAGGTAAAACTTGAAGTAATAGAATACTCCTAAAAACAGGATGATAGATGCAGCAACTGACATCCAGGGAAAATTGCGTTTAAGTTGCCTCGATTCTTTGTGCTTATTGGCCTTTTGATGTTCTTGTGCTTTTTGATGGAGTGTTTTTTGTAAGTAGGCAACAGAACGTTGTATGTTTTGAGGTTTGATGCTGCTTAAGCCTTCCATGGCATCCTTACATAGTTCGCAGGCGTCAAGATGCGCTAATACAGTGTTTTGATCGTTTTTAGTAAGCCTCTGTTCCAAAAATGCCAACATTGCATCATGTGCAAGGCATTGTGATGCGGTAAAAAGGGCAATATGTTTTGTAGGCTCGTTCATTTGGCATTCAATAAAAGTAAACGCAGGTTCCGTTTGCCATTTTGTATATGGCTTTTAACTTGCTTATCATCATATCCCGTAAGTTGGGTTATTTCGGCATACGAGTGGTGGTTCAGGTAGAACAATTTGATGCATTTGCCTTGTTCGGGCTTAAGTTGATCAATAGCAAGCAGCAAGTTTTCTTCTGAACTATTCATGTCAATAAGATGCTGTTTCTCGTCGTTTTCCATAAGTTCATCCTGAAGTTTTTCAAGAGCTGACGGACTGCTATCAGGGCGCTTGCGCCTCATCTCCATCAAACATTGATTTTTTGTTAGGGTATAAACCCAACTCTTAAAATTTCGCACCTCCGACTTTGATGCCGGAACAAGCAATCGCTCAAAAACCTGCATCACCATGTCTTTGGCATCGTCTTCGTTTCCAAGGTATTTCAGGCAAATACCAAAAACGATGTGTGTGTACCGGTCAAAGAGTTCTTCAATATACACATGTTGATTTCCTGACCAAAACCGCTGCAATAGTTCTTCATCAGCCATATGCTTGATAGGGTTGTGCGAAGGTTTTGCTTTATTTGATTTCAGGAATAACATGTAACAGTGTTAGCGGCAAAATTAGGGAATGAGTATGAATAGCTCAAAAAAAATATTGGGATGCCATATGGAATTAACCCAAATAGTGCATCCTTAGTATGTAACCAATTTTAGTGTAAAACTTTTTAAAACCGTTAGCCATGGAAACTAAAAAATCGAAGAAAGCCGATCTAGAGCCCAAAAAGAGCACTTTTTTGCAGCTAGGGCTCATTGTTTCACTCTTGCTGGTGTTTATGGCATTTGAGTGGAAATCATATGATTATGAAGTAATAACAATTACTGATTTGCCAGTATCCGCTGAAACTATTGAAGACTTGCCACCTATTACCAAGGAACCCGAACTTCCAAAGACTCCAATTCCCTTAGCAATTAGCTTTGAAATTGTTGACCAGCCAATTGAAGATGACCCAATTATTTTTGATCCTGAGATTGGGCAGGATGAACCTATTCCGCCATACGTACCCAAACCTTCTGCTCCACAAGAGCAATATGTTGACCCAGATGAACCATTTATAATAGTTGAACAAATGCCCCAATTTCCTGGAGGTGAGGGTGAACTTTTAAAGTTCCTTTCTCGGAATATTACCTATCCACAAATAGCCCGCGAAGCCAATATACAAGGTAATGTATATGCCCAGTTTGTGATTGAAAAGAATGGAAAAGTTTCGGGGGTAAAAATTTTAAGAGGCATAGGTGGCGGATGTGACGAAGAGGCTATGCGTGTATTGCGCATGATGCCCGATTGGAGTCCTGGAAGACAAAGAGGAATTCCTGTACGCGTAGCGTTTAATATCCCAGTATCATTCAAATTGAATTAATGCCGTTAGGCCTAGTTATAATGATGCAAAAAGCCGGTATTTGCCGGCTTTGTTGATTTTTATCGCAATGGTAGGTTTATCGAAATATGTTGTATATTGCATCGTTGATACGAAATTAATAGTTTTAGTATAAAGTACTGAATACAAATTAATTAAAAAGATAATTAAAAAATACTAAGTTATGAAAACATCTACATTTTTCGTCATGTTGTTCCTCCTATTTGCCATGGTTGTTTCAACCCGTGCGCAAATTGATGTAAAAGGCAAGATTAAAGACAAAACTACATCACGCGTTGATGAGCGTACAGATCAAGGTATTGATAAAAGCATGGATAAAATTGAAGAAGGTGTTGGGAGCCTGTTTAAGAAAAAGGACAAAAAAAAGAAAGCTGAAGAAGAAAATGAGGTAACCGAAAACCAAGAAGGTGTAACGCAGAATTCGGAGAATGGGGAAGAAGAAAGCAATCCACCACAGGATGAACCAAAACAGGAATCCCTTAAAACCTATTCAAAATTTGACTTTATTTCTGGTGATAAGGTTATTTATTATGATGATTTTTCACAGGATGTTGTTGGTGATTTTCCGGCCATGTGGAACACAAATGGTTCAGGAGAAGTAGTTACTACTAACCTATTTCCGGGCAACTGGTTTAAAATGATGTCAGCTGGATATTATTTGCCCGATATGGCGTTTGATTTGGGAGATAATTTTACCATTGAATACGATGTTATTCCTCAAGCCAGTGATGAGGAACTTCAAAACATGTCCTATTACATCAGCTTGATTTACGGAAACATCAAAACTCCCGATGAGGGCGGAGCTATTCCGGGCATTACGGGATGCCGAGCGAATTTTTCTGGCTATTCAACATCTTTCACCAATTATTTTGATGGCGGTTATGGCGTAAGCGGCGACAAGGCTTTTGGCTTTGAACTGAACAGAAAGTACCATATTTCAATTTGGGTCCAGAAGTTACGCATCAGATTTTATGTTGATGAAACGAAGGTATTGGATATAATAAAAGGAATTCCTGAAGGCCCTAGGCCAAACATCGTTAGGTTTGATCCAGGTGGCGATTTGGCTCAACCGATGGTTTCGAACATTCGTATCGCTTCCGGTTTGCCCGATATGCGCAACAAATTACTTACAGATGGTAAACTTGTGACACACGGAATCCTGTTTGATGTTAATTCTGACAAAATAAAACCTGAATCATATGGGGTAGTTAAAGAAATCTCGAAAGTGCTTCAAGAGAATCCAGCAGTTAGTGTTAAAATTGTCGGACATACCGATAGTGACGGCGATGAAGCTAAAAACATGGAATTAAGCAAAAGAAGGGCTGCTTCGGTTAAGTTGATGCTGTCCACAGAGTTTGGTGTTGACGCATCAAGAATGGAAACTGATGGAAAAGGTGAGAAAGAACCTTCAGGTCCAAATACATCTGCCGAAGGCAAAGCCAATAACCGCAGAGTTGAGTTTATTAAACTTTAGAAAGCATTTCG
>CAZKHA010000051.1:0-20905 GCA_964552325.1 uncultured Bacteroidales bacterium | reverse complement strand
TTTAAAGCGAGGTATTTAAAATGATCATTGTTCCTGTAAAAGAAGGCGAAAGCATTGACCGTTCCCTGAAAAAACTTAAAAGAAAATTTGAGAAAACTGGCGTAGTTAAAGAACTGCGCAACAGGCAAAAATTCACAAAACCTTCTGTAGTTTCTCGTGAACAGAGGCTCAAGGCCATCTACGTACAGCAACTAAGGACTGCTGAAGAGATTTAATATTTCAATGGCATGCCCTCCAAACCGGAACTTGGCCAAATTGGCTTAGTTCCGTTTTTTTTTGGCGAACGAAAATTTACGCTAGTTTTGTTCATAGTTTGCAAAGCCGAATGACTAAAAGCAAATTTTCAACAATCCTTAAATGGGCATGATAAATGCCTCACTGTTGGATAAGTATTTGTGTCTTTAACAACTATTGGCTCAATATTATGGATACGATTAAGGATAAGCTCCAGGCAAAAAGTATGTTCCCGTTTTAACCTGGTCACACATTGTGGCAAGATTGTTTTACTTTAAACAATCCAGTCCTTCAAGTAGGTTTATTGCCTAGGACAGTGGGAAATTGCATCAGGAAATTGATCCATAAGGAAAGTTTAAGATTTTGATTGTAAGTAATTGATTAATATAGTTTTATGTTCAAGATGCTATAAAACTCTACATCTTGGTTATACATTAATATATATGAACCTGGTTGAAACTTTCATAAACTACCTGTTAAAAGAGAAGCGGTATTCAACTCATACAGCCATTTCCTATCAAAACGATCTTGTTCAGTTTACAGCTTTCCTTGAATCAGGGGGGCAATGTGATTTAGTAAAAGCAGATCATAAGCAAATTAGGGCGTGGGTAAGTAATTTAATGGAGCACGGCATAAAAGCACGAAGTATTAATAGAAAGGTTGCAACATTACGGTCATTCTATAAATTTTTGATGAAAGAAGGCCTACTAGATTCGAACCCTGCTAAGAAAGTTGTAAGTACAAAGGTTCCAAAGCTTTTACCTGTGTATGCGGATGAACAAAGCATGAAAAAGATACAGGAAGAGGCAATGCAGGCAGATTCTGAGTATTCAGTATTATTAGCTGAAATGATTGTCTTGCTGTTATATAGCACTGGAATGAGGCTATCTGAGCTTATAAACTTAAAGGAAGTAGATGTTGACCACTACAATGGCCAGTTAAAAGTTTTAGGAAAGCGTCAAAAAGAACGATTGATACCTGTTACGAAAAAGGTTTTGGATTGGATAAATACTTATTTAGTTGAAAAAAAGCAACTTAAGCTTGATAAAGAGGCAGAGGGATACCTTATTGTTACTCCATCAGGTAAAAAAGTTTATCCAAAGCTTGTTTATCGCACAGTAAGTTTGTACCTTAGCATGACTTCAACGGTAGAAAAACGTAGCCCACATGTGTTGAGGCACACATTCGCCACGCATATGCTAAATGCTGGAGCAGAGCTAAATGCCATTAAGGAACTGCTCGGACATTCAAGTCTTGCAGCAACACAAGTGTACACGCATAACGCTGTTGAGAAATTAAAAACCATCTATAAACAAGCCCATCCAAAGGCTTAACAACGAAAGGAGACATTATGAAAGTCACAATCAATTCTGTTCATTTTAAGGCTGATAAGAAGCTTGAAACCTTTATTATTACTAAGGTTGAGAAATTGCATACGTTGTTTGAAGGTATCTTGGGAAGTGAGGTTACCTTAAAACTCGAGAACACAGAAGCGCCAGATAACAAGGTTGCTGAAATTCGTTTGTTGATACCTGGCAATGATTTATACGCAAAAAAGCAGTGTGTAACTTTTGAAGAGGCCTCAGACCAAGTTGTAGAGGCTTTGAAAAAGCAGTTAATCAAGTACAAAGAGAAAATTAGAGGGATTTGATGATTTTTTTTCATAAAATCTTTGGTAATTACATAAACTTGTTTTACTTTTGCAGTCCCTTTCAAATAGGGACTGTTTTATTGAAAAGCATTAGGAAATTTTGCTGTTAACACGAATAGCAAATTGGTTCTAAGGTTCTTTGAAAGAATTCTGTTTTATACTTTGGGGAGATACCAGAGCGGTCAAATGGGGCAGACTGTAAATCTGTTGGCGAAGCCTTCGGAGGTTCGAATCCTCCTCTCCCCACAAAGTATATAGCATGCGGAAGTAGCTCATTTGGCAGAGCGAAAGCCTTCCAAGCTTTAGGTAGCCGGTTCGAGCCCGGTCTTCCGCTCAGTTTTAGCCGATGTAGCTCAGGGGTAGAGCACTTCCTTGGTAAGGAAGGGGTCACGAGTTCAATTCTCGTCATCGGCTCTTGATATGTTTATTCAGATTTGTAACTTCTTTTTATAACAACTATTAATATGGCAAAAGAAAAATTCGATCGTTCCAAGCCTCACGTAAATATTGGAACTATTGGTCACATTGACCATGGAAAGACTACCCTGACAGCTGCCATTACGCTAAACCTTTCCAAAAAAGGGCTGTCAGAGTTTAGATCATTCGACTCTATTGACAATGCTCCTGAAGAAAAAGCTCGTGGTATCACAATTAACACTGCGCATATCGAGTATCAAACTGCCAACAGGCACTACGCACACGTAGATTGCCCTGGACACGCTGATTATATCAAGAACATGATTACGGGTGCTGCTCAGATGGACGGAGCTATCTTGGTTGTAGCTGCTACTGACGGCCCAATGCCACAAACCCGCGAGCATATCCTTTTGGCTCGTCAGGTTGGTGTTCCAAAGCTTGTTGTATTTATGAACAAGGTTGACCTTGTTGATGATACCGAGCTTCTCGACTTAGTCGAAATGGAAACACGCGAACTTCTTTCATTCTACGGTTTTGATGGCGATGATATTCCCATCATTCGTGGATCAGCACTTGGTGCTCTGAACGAAGAGCCATCATGGGTTGAGAAAGTTATGGAACTTATGGAAGCTTGTGATACTTACATCCCACAACCAGCACGTCAAGTTGATAAAGCTTTCTTGATGCCTGTTGAAGACGTATTCTCAATCACTGGCCGTGGTACTGTTGCTACTGGTAGAATTGAAACTGGTATTATCCACTCTGGCGACCCTGTTGAAATCATTGGTTTAGGTTCTGAAAAACTTAAATCAGTTGTTACGGGTGTTGAAATGTTCCGTAAGATTTTAGATACTGGCGAAGCTGGTGATAATGCTGGTCTATTGCTACGTGGTATCGACAAAGACTCTATCCGTCGTGGTATGGTAATTGCTGCCCCTGGCACCATTAAACCTCACAAACACTTCAAAGCTCAGGCTTATATCCTGAAAAAAGAAGAAGGTGGACGTCATACCCCATTCCATAACAAATACCGTCCTCAGTTCTATTTCCGTACAACTGACGTAACTGGTGAGATTACACTCCCAGAAGGTGTTGAAATGATTATGCCTGGCGACAACCTCGAAATTGAAGTTAACTTGATTTACGAAATTGCTATGAACCTAAACCTACGTTTTGCTATCCGTGAAGGTGGACGTACAGTAGGTGCCGGTCAGGTAATTGAAATTCTCGATATTTAATAATCTTGTCTTTTGCAATTAATAGTTTTTAGGTGGAATCCGCAGCTTTAGTTGCGGATTCGCCTGAAATTGCAAGAGATAGTACAGGGGTGTAGCTCAATTGGTAGAGTAGTGGTCTCCAAAACCATTGGCTGGGAGTTCGAGTCTCTCCACCCCTGCGAACCCGCATAAAAATGGCAAAGAATAAAATTACGGAATACGTTCAAGAAAGCTATGATGAGTTGATGCACAAAGTATCATGGCCCACTTGGAATGAACTTCAAAGTAGCGCAGTTGTAGTATCCATTGCTTCCCTGATTATCGCATTAGTGGTCTTCTTGATGGATATTTCATTTGAAAACATCCTTAAGCAGTTTTACAAACTGTTTTAGTGTTTAAGGGTTAATCAAGAGCGCATTGATCCAGTTTCTATTTCAAAACATCGTTTAAGTATGAGCGAACAAGTCAAAAAATGGTATGTCATCAGAGCTGTAAGCGGTTCGGAGAAAAAGGTAAAACAATACCTTGACAACGAAATCGCACGCCTGAATTTATCAGACTTTATTTCGCAGGTACTTATCCCTCAGGAAAAAGTTTACCAAATTCGAAATGGGAAAAAGGTGAGCAAAGAGCGGAATTATTTCCCTGGTTATGTGTTGATTGAAGCAATACTTACCGGAGAAATCCCTCATATCATCAAAAATATACCAGGGGTTTTGGGTTTTCTGGGTACAAAAGGCGAAGCCGATCCATTACGTAAATCGGAAGTTAACCGACTATTAGGCACTGTTGATGAACTTGCCGAGCTTGGCGAGGAAATTAATGTTCCATATATAGTTGGTGAAACCGTTATGGTAATAGATGGACCTTTTAACAGTTTTAGTGGTGTGATCGAAGAGATTAACGAAGAGAAGAAAAAGCTCAAAGTTATGGTTAAAATCTTCGGTAGAAAGACACCTCTTGAATTGGGATTTATGCAGGTAGCCAAGGAATAGGAACATCTCCGTTTTTTCGTCCAAAATGGATGAAATTACTTTAATTTAATCCAATAAAATCATGGCAAAAGAAGTAAGCGGAATCATTAAACTACAAGTTAAAGGAGCTGCTGCCAACCCATCCCCACCAATAGGCCCTGCATTAGGATCTAAAGGTGTGAACATTATGGAGTTTTGCAAGCAGTTTAATTCTCGTACACAGGAAAGTGCTGGAAAAATTGTTCCGGTTATCATTACTGTTTACAAGGATAAATCCTTTGATTTTGTTATCAAGACCCCGCCGGTTCCTGTGCAATTAATGGAAGCATCAAAAATTCAAAAAGGTTCAGCCGAATCGAACCGTAAAAAGGTTGGTAGTGTTACCTGGGAACAGGTTAAGGCTATTGCTGAAATAAAAATGCCTGATTTGAATTGTTTCACGATGGATTCCGCTATGAGCATGGTTGCCGGAACAGCCAGGAGCATGGGCCTCACCGTTACTGGAGAGTCGCCTCTTGCAAAGTAATTTAATTGTGTTTTATAAACACCGATTAAAGTCCACAAAATAAACTAGACTTTGAAATGGCTAAATTGACACGTAAACGCAAAGAGTCTTTGGCTTTGTTTGATAAGAACAAGCTGTACTCATTGGCAGAAGCTTCAGATATCGTTAAGAAAATTACCAATACTAAATTCGATGCATCGGTTGATATTGATGTACGTCTTGGTGTTGACCCTCGTAAGGCCAACCAAATGGTTAGGGGTATCGTAACGTTGCCACACGGTTCTGGAAAAACTATCCGAGTACTTGTTCTCTGCACCCCTGATAAAGAGGAAGAAGCCAAAGCTGCAGGTGCTGACTACTACGGACTTGACGACTATATTGCAAAGATTAAAGGTGGTTGGACTGATGTTGATGTGGTAATAACCACACCCAATGTTATGCCCAAGGTTGGAGCACTAGGTAAGATATTAGGCCCTCGTGGTTTAATGCCTAACCCAAAGGCTGGAACTGTAACCATGGATGTAGGAAATGCAGTAAAAGAAGTAAAGGCTGGTAAGATCGACTTTAAAGTAGATAAATACGGTATTATTCATGCTGGTATCGGCAAAGTATCGTTCTCTAACGAGAGTATCTACGATAATGCAAGGGAAATCCTTCAGTCAATTATTAAACTGAAACCATCAGCTGCTAAAGGTACATACGTTAGAAGTATATACTTATCAAGCACAATGAGCCCTGGTATTCAAATCGATCCAAAATCATTTTCTGCTTAGGCAGGTAGTTCTTGTACCTTATAAATAAGAAAGGTTATGAAGAAAGAAGAGAAGAATCAGCTTGTCGACGCCTTAACTGAAGACCTGAAGCTAAACGATAATTTTTACTTGACAGATACCTCAACATTAAATTCTGAGGTTACTAGTCAGCTAAGAAGGTTGTGCTTCAAGAAAGATATCCGATTAAAGGTTGTTAAGAACAGCCTATTGCGCAAAGCAATGGAGAGAAGTGGAAAAGACTATAGTGATCTTTATGGTTCACTAAAAGGTTTCACCTCTGTAATGTTTGCCGAATCGGGTAGTGCACCGGCGCATTTCATCAAGGAATTCAGACAGAAATTCAAAACGCAAAAACCAGCTCTTAAAGGAGCCTACGTTGAAGAAACAGCGTATATTGGTGAGCATCAACTTGAGTTTCTCATGAATATAAAATCCAAGAATGAACTCGTTGGAGAACTTATCGGATTATTACAATCACCTGCACGCAACGTTATTTCGGGCTTGCAATCTGGTGGCAGTAAAATTGCCGGTATTGTTAAAACACTCTCAGAGAAATCTGAATAAGGGTAAATTTGTAATTATTTTTTATATTTTTTAGGAATTCGATTTTTAACTTTTAAAATAATAACACAATGGCAGATCTTAAAGCTTTTGCAGAACAGTTAGTTAACCTTACTGTGAAAGAAGTAAACGAACTTGCAAAAATTCTGAAAGAAGAATACGGTATTGAACCCGCAGCCGCTGCAGTAGCAGTAGCCGCTCCAGCTGCCTCCGCAGCTCAGGAAGAAGCCGTTGAAGAAAAAACTTCTTTTGATGTTATTCTTAAAGAAGCCGGTCAGCAGAAACTAAAGGTTGTTAAACTTGTTAAGGAACTCACTAGCTTGGGCCTTAAAGAAGCTAAAGACCTCGTAGATGCCGCTCCAAAGCCACTTAAAGAAGGCGTAACAAAAGACGAAGCTGAAGCCCTCAAGAAAGAGTTGGAAGAAGCTGGCGCAGTGGTTGAAATTAAGTAAGACGTTCGTTTTACTACCTAGCAGATGTAAACTACCTCCCTTTTTTAGGGGTGGTGGTTTACATCTTTATGTGTTTTTATTCAGATGTACCTGAAGATGTATTTATTCAACCTTAAAACTATTTAGCCTTGGCTCTTAATAAAATTGAACGGGTTACATTCGGCTCGACAAAAATACATGCAGATTATCCTGATTTTCTGGAGATTCAACTCCAGTCATTCAAGGATTTTTTTCAGTTAGAGACCAACCCTGAAAACAGGATTAATGAAGGTCTTTACCGCGTTTTTGCCGAAAACTTTCCGATATCCGATGCACGAAACAATTTTGTGCTTGAATTCCTTGATTATTTCATTGATCCCCCGCGCTATTCAATAGAAGAGTGCATTGAAAGGGGATTGACCTACAGTGTACCTCTCAAGGCAAAGTTAAAATTGTACTGCACAGATCCCGAACACGAAGATTTTGAAACGATTATTCAAGACGTGTATCTGGGAATGATACCCTATATGACTCCAAAGGGAACCTTTGTTGTAAATGGGGCAGAACGTGTAGTGGTTTCTCAATTACACCGTTCGCCTGGTGTATTCTTCGGTCAACACAGGCACGCAAACGGCACTCTTCTATTCTCAGCCCGTATTATTCCTTTCAAGGGCTCATGGATGGAGTTTACTACCGACATCAATAATGTGATGTACGCGTATATCGATCGAAAAAAGAAATTACCCGTAACCACCCTGCTTCGTGCTATTGGTTACGAAAGTGATAAAGACATTTTGGAAATCTTTAACCTTGCTCAAGAGGTTAAAATTACCAAAGCCACAGCCAAAAAGCTTATAGGCTCGCGCTTAGCAGCACGGGTTCTTCGATCCTGGGTCGAAGACTTCGTTGATGAAGATACTGGAGAAGTAGTTTCTATCGAACGTACCGAAGTTATTATTGACCGTGAAGTAGTTTTGGAACAGCAACATATTGACCTTATTCTAGATGCTGATGTAAAAGCGGTTCTGATTCATAAAGAAGATCAGGCCAATTTAGATTATAGTGTTATTTTTAATACGTTGCAAAAAGATACAGCCAACTCCGAAAAGGAAGCTGTTGAATTTATTTACAGGCAGTTGCGTAATGCAGAACCTCCTGATGAAGAAACAGCTAGGGGCATTATAGACAAACTGTTTTTCAGCGATAAGCGCTATGACTTAGGTGAGGTTGGACGTTATCGTATCAACAAAAAGCTCGAACTGCAGATATCTCCTGAGATTAAGGTTTTAACCAAGGAAGATATCATAGCCATTATTAGCCACCTTATCGAATTGATCAATAGCAAAACAGAAGTTGATGATATTGACCATCTTAGTAACCGTAGGGTACGTACAGTAGGTGAACAATTATACTCCCAATTTGGAGTTGGTTTAGCCCGCATGGCCCGTACCATCCGTGAGCGTATGAATGTGCGCGATAATGAGGTTTTTACCCCAATGGATTTGATTAATGCGAAGACCCTTTCATCGGTAATTAACTCATTCTTTGGCACAAACCAACTTTCACAGTTTATGGATCAGACAAATCCTTTGTCTGAAATTACCCATAAAAGAAGGATTTCGGCTTTAGGGCCAGGAGGTCTATCTCGCGATCGTGCAGGTTTTGAAGTACGTGATGTGCACTACACCCATTATGGACGTTTATGTACCATTGAAACGCCTGAAGGTCCTAACATCGGGTTGATTTCATCGTTGTGTGTGTATGCTAAAATCAACAACCTTGGTTTTATTGAAACACCCTATCGCCGCGTTGAAAACGGCAGGGTGATGCTTGAGGAGCCACCTGTTTATTTAAGCGCCGAGGAAGAAGAAAAGAAGATTATCGCCCAAGCCAGCACTCCCACTCATCCTGATGGTGTGTTTGTTTCGGAGCGTATTAAAGTTCGTTTCCTCGCCGATTACCCAATAGTAGAACGAGCAGGCGTTGACCTTATTGATAGTGCGCCAAATCAGATAGCTTCTATTGCAGCATCATTAATCCCCTTTTTGGAACACGATGATGCAAACCGTGCACTCATGGGATCGAACATGATGCGCCAAGCTGTGCCATTGCTCAATCCTGAAATGCCAATAGTTGGCACCGGCATTGAGTCGGATGTGGCTCGCGATTCTCGCGTTTTGATTAATTCTGAGGGTAATGGTATTGTAGAAAGTGTTGATTCATCGCAAATTACAATTAGGTATGAGCGCGAAGAAGATGAGCGTCTAGTAAGTTTTGAGGATGATGTAAGGACTTATAGGCTTACAAAATTTATGCGCACCAACCAAAACACTTGCGTAAACCTTCGTCCGATTGTTCGTAAAGGCGATCGTATTATGAAGGGCCAAGTGCTTTGTGAAGGATATGCCACCCAGAATGGGCAATTAGCTCTCGGACGCAACCTTATGGTAGCATTCATGCCTTGGAAAGGGTACAATTTTGAAGATGCTATTGTTATCTCTGAAAAGGTTGCCAAAGAAGACATTTTCACATCTATACATATTGAAGAGTTCACATTGGAGGTTCGTGATACCAAACGCGGTATTGAAGAGCTTACCAACGATATACCTAATGTTAGCACCGAAGCTACCAAAGACCTGGATGAGAATGGCCTTATCAGGATTGGAGCTGAAGTAAACGAGGGAGATATTCTTATAGGAAAAATCACACCAAAGGGCGAAAGCGATCCCACACCTGAAGAGAAGCTTTTAAGAGCAATCTTTGGCGACAAAGCTGGTGATGTGAAGGATGCTTCCTTAAAGGCACCCCCATCAATGAAGGGTGTTGTGGTTGAGAAGAAATTGTTCTCGAGGGTGTTTAAAGATAAAAAGGCCAAAACCAAAGAAAAAGATCTTATTAAAGAACTGGATGAAGAATTCAGGAAAAACTCATCAGAGCTTAAGCTTAAGCTCGTTGATAAGTTAATGATTCTTTTGAATGGCAAGGTTTCACAGGGTGTTTACAGTAATTTTAAACAGGAAATTGTGCCCAAGAAGGCTAAGTTTACTGATAAAATGTTGTTCGACATTGATTATAGCACCGTAAATCCGAATCGTTGGACCACCGATAAGGAAAAAAATGACCTTATCAAGGATTTGATTAATAACTATAATATTAAACACCGCGAGATTTTAGGTGTTTACAACCGGAAGAAATTTGTAGCCACGGTTGGAGATGAATTACCAAATGGCATTGTACAAATGGCTAAGGTTTATGTTGCCAAAAAGCGTAAACTGAAGGTTGGCGATAAAATGGCTGGTAGGCACGGTAATAAAGGTATTGTAGCCCGCATTGTTCGGGAAGAAGACATGCCTTTTTTGGCTGACGGCACCCCAGTTGACATCGTTCTTAATCCTCTAGGCGTACCTTCTCGTATGAACTTGGGGCAGATTTATGAAACCATTTTGGGCTGGGCTGGCAGAAAGCTAGGAATCCAATTTACTACTCCCATTTTTGATGGCGCAAGCCTTGATCAAATCAACGAGTACATCAAGAAGGCTGGCTTACCTTTAAATGGAAGTACTTACCTACACGACGGTGGCACTGGCGAGCGTTTTGACCAACCTGCTACTGTTGGCTACATCTATATGATTAAACTACATCATATGGTTGATGATAAGATGCACGCACGCTCCATTGGACCTTATTCATTAATTACGCAGCAACCACTTGGCGGTAAAGCCCAGTTTGGTGGTCAGCGTTTTGGTGAAATGGAAGTATGGGCACTTGAAGCTTTTGGTGCGGCTAATATTTTGCAGGAGATTTTAACTGTTAAATCAGACGATGTAATTGGAAGGGCAAAAGCATATGAATCCATCGTAAAAGGTGAGAATATGCCAGTGCCTGGAATACCAGAATCCTTTAACGTTTTAGTTCACGAACTTCGTGGTTTGGGGCTAAATATCACATTCGAATAAACGAATTCAGCGATATGGCAGTTTACATCTCAGAAATTGCCATATTGCTGGTTTTCTGTATCAATCATTAAACTGGGATCTTACAGAAATATAAAATTGTAAAATGGCATTTCGTAAAGATAATAACACGGCAAATAGCAACTTCAGTCAGATAATCATTAGCTTGGCTTCGCCTGAATCAATTCTTGGCAGGTCGAGTGGTGAGGTTTTGAAACCTGAAACAATAAATTACAGAACGTATAAACCTGAAAGGGATGGCTTGTTCTGTGAGCGGATTTTTGGCCCGGTAAAAGACTGGGAGTGTCACTGCGGAAAGTACAAACGTATCAGGTATAAGGGTATCGTTTGCGATCGTTGCGGTGTTGAAGTAACCGAGAAGAAAGTTAGAAGAGAACGTATGGGACATATCTCATTGGTAGTTCCCGTGGCTCATATCTGGTACTTTAGGTCGCTTCCCAATAAGATTGGGGCACTGCTTGGCTTACAGACCAAAAAGCTTGAAATGATTATTTATTATGAGCGTTATATTGTTATAAATCCAGGCATTAAAGCCGCCGATGGCATCAAGTACCTTGATTTCTTAACTGAAGAAGAATATTTTGAGATTATTGAGAGTTTACCTGCTGATCATCAGTATCTTGATGACCGCGACCCTAACAAGTTCGTAGCCAAAATGGGTGGTGATGCGCTTTACGATTTGCTTTCAAACATTGACTTGAACAAGGAATCATATGATTTAAGGAGCAAAGCCAATGTTGAAACATCTCAACAAAGAAAGCAAGAACTCTTGAAACGCTTACAGGTGTATGAAGCATTCCGCGATTCAATGAGCAACATCGAAAACCGTCCTGAATGGATGGTGGTGAAGGTTGTACCGGTTATCCCACCTGAACTTAGGCCTTTAGTGCCACTTGATGGCGGACGTTTTGCCACTTCCGACCTCAATGATCTCTACCGCAGGGTTATTATTCGCAATAACCGATTAAAACGATTAATCGAAATTAAAGCTCCGGATGTAATCTTACGTAACGAAAAGCGTATGTTACAAGAAGCCGTTGACTCATTGTTCGATAATTCACGTAAAGTAAACTCCGTAAAAACTGAGTCAAATCGTGCCCTCAAATCATTGAGCGATAGCTTAAAAGGTAAACAAGGCCGTTTCCGTCAGAATTTATTGGGTAAACGTGTTGACTATTCTGGCCGTTCAGTTATTGTTGTAGGTCCTGAGTTGAAGCTTAACGAATGTGGGCTTCCAAAGGAGATGGCTTCAGAACTCTTTAAGCCTTTTATTATCCGTAAGATGCTTGAAAGAGGTATTGTTAAAACCGTAAAATCAGCCAAGAAAATTGTTGATCGCAAAGATCCTGTTGTTTGGGATATTCTTGAAAATATCCTTAAAGGTCATCCGGTTATGCTTAACCGTGCTCCAACTCTTCACCGTTTAGGTATCCAGGCATTTCAGCCAAAACTTATAGAAGGAAAAGCAATTCAATTGCATCCCTTGGTTTGTACTGCTTTTAATGCCGACTTTGACGGTGACCAGATGGCTGTGCACGTACCACTTGGCAATGCAGCAGTTTTAGAAGCCCAAATTTTGATGCTGGCTTCCCATAACATTTTGAATCCAGCTAACGGAGCTCCTATCACAGTTCCATCGCAGGACATGGTTCTTGGGCTGTATTACATTACCAAATCGAAAGTAAGCGAACCCGAAGCGCCTGTAAAAGGGGAAGGCAAAATGTTCTACTCACCTGAAGAGGTGATAATTGCCTATAATGAAAAACGAGTTGATCTTCATGCTGTTATAAAACTACGCTACACGGATTATTCGAGTGGGAAACCCGTAGTAACACGCATAGAAACTACCGTAGGACGTGTACTGTTCAACCAGGTAGTTCCTAAAGAAATTGGATTTATCAATCAGCTTCTTACTAAAAAAGCCCTGAGGGATATCATTAGCACCGTACTTAAAAAAACGGGTACAGCCCTAACAGCCAAATTCCTTGACGATATTAAAGAGCTGGGCTTTACAATGGCTTTCAAAGGAGGATTGTCTGTTAATATGGGCGATGTTATCATCCCTCCAATTAAGGATCAATTGATTAAGGATTCAAATGCCGAGGTTGATGAAGTTATGGCCAATTATAATATGGGTTTCATAACCAATAACGAACGGTATAATCAAATTATTGATATTTGGACTCATACCAATTCGAAGCTAACCCATACTTTAATGGATCGCCTAGCCAAAGACAAGCAAGGATTTAACTCCTTATACATGATGCTTGACTCTGGTGCTCGTGGATCGAAAGAGCAAATTCGTCAGCTGGCTGGAATGCGTGGCCTAATGGCTAAGCCCCAAAAGTCAGGTGCTGAAGGTGGCGAAATTATCGAAAACCCTATTTTGTCCAACTTTAAAGAAGGACTATCTGTTCTTGAGTATTTTATCTCAACCCACGGTGCTCGTAAAGGTTTGGCCGATACCGCACTAAAGACTGCTGATGCTGGTTATCTAACACGCCGTTTAGTTGATGTGGCGCAAGACGTTATTATTTCGGAATTTGACTGTGGTACTTTACGTGGACTTACGGTAACTGCTCTTAAAAAGAGCGAGGAAGTAGTTGAAACATTGTACGATAGGATGTTAGGTCGCGTAGCGCTGCATGATGTTTATCATCCTACAACTGGTGAAATAATTGTTGCAGCAGGTGAGCAACTTAGTGAAGACATTTGCGCTATTATTGAGAATTCGCCCATTGAATCTGTTGAAATTCGCTCCGTATTAACTTGCGAAGCCAAAGTTGGTGTATGTGCAAAATGCTACGGACGTAACCTAGCTACTGGCCAAATGATACAAAAGGGTGAAGCTGTTGGTGTAATTGCAGCCCAATCAATTGGTGAGCCGGGTACGCAGCTTACATTGCGTACGTTCCACGTTGGGGGTACTGCTTCTAACATTGCCATTGCTTCAAAAATAATGGCCAAGTATGATGGACTCCTTGAAATTGATGAACTTAGATCAGTTGAATATACTAATTCTGAAGATAAGACATTTGATATTGTTTTAGGTCGTTCAACCGAAATGCGAATTATTGACCCTCACACCCAGATTGTACTAACATCAGGAAACATACCTTATGGTGCAAGTTTGTACATGAAGAGTGGTTCGAAGGTTAGCAAAGGTGATTTTATTAGCGATTGGGATCCCTACAATGCCGTAATTATTTCTGACGTAACTGGTATAGTTAGTTTTCAGAATGTGATTGAGGGCGTTACTTACAGAATTGAATCTGACGACCAGACAGGTTATCATGAAAAAGTTGTAATTGAAAGCCGCCAAAAAACCAAGAATCCTGGTATTAGAATTTTGACACCCGATGGTGAGGAAATCAAAGTATTTGATATACCCGTTGGATCTCATATTGTTGTTGATGACAAAGTTAACATCAAAGCTGGTGAAACCTTGGTTAAGATACCCCGTGCTATTGGAAAGTCAGGTGATATTACCGGTGGTTTGCCACGTGTGACAGAGTTGTTCGAGGCAAGAAACCCATCCGATCCGGCACGTGTTGCTGAAATTGATGGTGTTGTTTCGTTTAGCAAAAAGCTTAAACGTGGTAACCGCGAAATCATTGTTACCAGCAAAACTGGTGAAGAAAAGCCTTACCTCGTTCCTACCTCCAAGCAAATTCTTGTTCAAGAAAATGATTATGTAAAAGCTGGGCAATCCTTGTCAGAAGGTGCAATCGCCCCTGGCGATATCCTTGCAATTCGTGGTCCTATGAAAGTTCAAGAGTATATTGTGAACGAAATCCAGGAAGTTTACCGCTTACAAGGTGTTAAAATTAATGACAAGCATTTTGAGGTTATCGTTCGGCAGATGATGCGTAAGGTTGAGATTGAAGATCCGGGCGATACCCGTTTCCTTGAAGGCGACCTTGTGAATAGAATTGATTTCCAAGATGAAAACGACTGGATTTTTGGAAAGAAATTTGTTGAAGATCCGGGCGATTCTGCAGCTATTGAGGCTGGCCAGATAATTACAGCACGTAAGCTTCGTGATGAAAATTCAATCTTGAAACGGAAAGACCGTAAGCTTATTGAAGCACGCGATGCCAAACCTGCTACAGGACGTCAAGTATTGCAAGGGATTACTCGCGCATCGTTGCAAACGAAGAGTTGGATTTCAGCGGCCTCGTTCCAAGAAACAACTAAAGTACTTACCAATGCTGCCATCAGCGCTAAAAGCGATTATTTGATGGGGCTTAAAGAGAACGTTATTGTGGGCCATCTTATTCCAGCTGGTACAGGATTGCGTGAGTATGAGAGCCTAATCGTAGGATCGAAAGAAGAATACGAAGCATTGATGGCATCAAAATCTGAAAAATAATACAATGGATAAAAACAAACCTCCACAAAATCAGCTTAATGTTGATTTGCCCGAAGAAATTGCCAGTGGCATATATTCTAATTTGGCTATAATTACGCATTCAAATGCTGAGTTTATAGTTGACTTTTTGAATGCCTTGCCCGGAATGCCAAAAGCAAAGGTGAAATCAAGGGTTATCTTAACACCCTCACATGCGAAACGCCTTTACAAAGCCTTACGCGAGAATATTGCCAAATTTGAACAAGTGCACGGCGAAATTCGTGAAGGTGAGCCTGAAGCGTTCCCAATTAATATGGGACCTGCAGGAATGGCCTGATTTATTGTAAGCTATAAAAAAAAGCAGCCTTTTGGGCTGCTTTTTTCGTTTGGGTCAAATCTTGAATAATTAGTAAAACAAGATTAGAAAAACTATTGGAACGGCAATACCTATAATGGTAAGTACTGCCCCACGTCTGGTGATCCCATTTTTGCCTTTTAGGATAAACAACCCGCTGAAAGCTAGAAGTATAAGGGCTACTGCAAAGGCGTCGCTGTACCAGGTCCACCATTTGCCTGGATTGTAATGCAGGTAATTAAACTCGTTAAATATTGGTCTGCGTTTTAATTTTTCCACAACCCCTTCCCCCGATTCAAGGTCAATCCATGCAGTGCCTGAACGTAAAAACACTTTTACAACACCACGTTCAGGAAAATAATGCTTACGGTAGTTATCTCCTTCACCATTTTGTTTTAGTATAGCAAGTATTTGATCTTTACTTACACTATCAAGGTTGCTTAATGGCTGGGCCTTAATATCTTTGGTAGTTATAATAAAGTTTGGGTTCCAATCATCCAGATGATTTATGGCAATGCCCGAAAGGGCATAAATAACGGTCATAGCAAAGAAAATATAGCCAAGATCGCGATGGATAGCTCTATTGTATTTCCTCCAGTTAATTTTCTTCATAAGGCTTAATAAAAAAAAGAAACCGGAAAATCGTTCAGGATTGTTCCGGTTTTGAATACGGTTGGTTGTTAGTTATTTTACTGAATCTTGCTTAGGTGCCATTTCGTCAGCACGGATTTCGTAGGTTATGCAATTAACTGAATAGAATGAAACGTGATCCGTTCCACTATCTTTAATTTGTTGCCTGAATTCATTAATGCGCTCAATATCACCACTTACAGTACCTTCTGTGTTTTCGTGACCTGGTTCGCCCATGTGCACTTTCGAGGCAGCTTCACCTTGTGTCTCAGCCAACACTTCGCTTTCCCATTGATCCAAATAAGCGGCATCAATGCGTAATTCTTCCACAACACCTTTTATCAAAACATCGCTACCTTCCCATTCGGGTTTAAAGCTGGTATTATCGTCAGTAGCATTTATTTTGACACGGACAGCGGGGTTTTCTCCAACCAAAAACATCCGTTTGCCGCCATGTTTACATACATGATCAATTGTTCCCAAAATGGTAATTTCTTTGTTTACATACTGGGGTGCCAACGAATCGAATACATTTAATTCAAAGGTGGTTTCCTTTGGGGTTTCTTTAGGTTGATTGTTGCATGATACGAATGCAACAACAACAAATACTAGGAATAACAGTTTTTTTAGCATATTTTTTTTGATTTTGGGTTTAACAGTGCAAGATTACGGCAATATTCTTTTTTGTGCAATAGCTTCGATGTTAATAATTTGTTATTGCACTAAGGAATATATATGCATTGGTGCAATGAACAAGCATACGGCTTTGTTGTTCTTTTACAAACTTGCTGGAAACCCGGTAAACCTATTCGCTTTCTAATATCTAATCTACTACAGCACATGCAAGCCCGAATCGGAATACGACATGAAGATAAATACCTTATGGAAAGGCGATGCCCGCTTGTACCTCAGAATATACAATGGCTCATCGAAAAACAAGGGATTGAAGTGCTTGTGCAGTCTTCGGCAAAACGCAGTTTTAGCAACCAAGAGTTTAGGGAGGCCGGTGCCCAAATTGTAAACGATTTAACCGATTGTGATGTGATATTTGGGGTAAAGGAAATGCCTTTAGAGTTCTTTGAGCGCCATAAAACGTATATTTTTTTCTCGCATGTAATAAAAGGTCAAAAGTACAATATGCCAATGCTCAAGCGAATGATGCACATGGGATGCAACCTTATTGATTACGAACGCATTGTTGACGAATCGAACAAACGTTTGATTTTCTTTGGGCGCTTTGCTGGTTTAGCTGGCATGATCAATACCCTTTGGACTACTGGTTTACGGCTTAAGCATTTTGGATTTGATACGCCATTTTTAAACATAAAACAAGCACATCATTATAGTTCGCTGCGGGAGGCTTGTTTGGCCATTTCGGAAGTTGGTTTTGAAATCGCAAATTATAAAATACCGGATGAATTAAGACCATTTACCATTGGCGTTACAGGTTATGGCAACGTTTCGAGCGGTGTACAGGAGATATTGGGTATGCTGCCTTGCCAGGAAATATTGCCCTCAGAACTTGCCAAATTAAAGCATAGGCCCGATAAAGCTGGTAATTTGTTGTATAAAGTTACCTTTCGCAAAGAAGACATAGCCACGCATCGTGATAAATCAAAACCATTCGACTTAGCTGAATACTTTGCGCAGCCAGAGAATTACGAGGGCTGTTTTGAGTCGTATTTGCCTGATTTGTCAGTACTGGTAAATGGAATGTATTGGGATGAACGTTATCCACACATAGTTACACGCACGTATTTGAGCGAAGCCTATTCAAAAGCGGAATCACCCAAACTTGCCGTGGTGGGCGATATCACATGTGATATCAATGGTTCAATTGAAGCAACCTTAGAAGGAAGTTATATTGAAGACCCAATTTACGTTTACAACCCATTTACACATACCATTCAAAGCGGTCATCAAGCTGATGGTCTTCAGGTTATGGCGGTTGATATCCTACCGGCTGAATTGCCTCGCGATAGCTCTGCAGCCTTTAGTTATGTGTTGATGCGTTTTGTAAAAGGTATAGCCACTGCCAATTACAAGGATAGTTACGAGCATGTGTTGCTGCCAGCAGCAGTTAAAAAAGCCCTGATATTGCACAATGGTGAGTTGACCCCACCGTACAAGTACCTTGCAAAATATTTATAATTGAATTAGTTATGAAAAAAGTATTGATATTGGGTGCCGGACGAGTTGCCCACCCGATGGTTAAATATTTACTTGCTAACCAACTTAGTGTTACATTGGCCGATATGGATGTTGTGCGGGCGAGATTATTGCTCGATGGCCATGCGAATGGTATCGCAGTGGGTTTTGATGTAAGTAATTCAGAAAGCTTGGATGCCTTGGTGCAACAGCATCATATAGTGGTTAGCTTACTGCCGTATCAATTTCATGAGCAGGTGGCCGAAGCCTGTATCCGGTTTAAACGGAACATGGTAACCACCTCGTACGTGAAGCCCGAAATGCAGCAAATGAACGACCGAGCCGTCGCGGCGGGTATTATAATCCTGAATGAGCTAGGCCTAGACCCGGGCATCGACCATATGAGCGCCATGCAGATTATTGACCATGTTCATGCCCAAGGTGGTTTAATTGAATCGTTTCACAGTATTTGCGGAGCTTTGCCTGCCCCCGAAGCCGCTGAAAACCCTTTTGGTTATAAGTTTTCGTGGAGCCCCAAAGGGGTTATAATGGCCAGCAACAACAATGCCCGTTACCTTGATAAAGGGAAATTGATAGAATTGCACACAAAAGATTTATTCAAGTATCCTATTCAGGTTCCATTTGATGGGGTAGGGGAGTTGGAGGTATATCCAAATCGTGATTCTATTTCCTATGTTGATGTTTATGGAATTCCCGAAGTGAAAACCATGTATCGGGGTACGTTTAGGTACAAAGGATGGTGCGAGGCCATGGATGCCCTTAAGGCCTTAGGGCTTACTAGCCCTGAACAAATGGATTTTACGGGAATGAGCTACGAACAAATGCTTGCCAAGCAACTTGGTTTAACAAAATGGAATGACATTAAGGCTGAAGTTGCCGGTTTTTTGGGTTTGGAACTTAATGCCATAGCTATCCAGGCTATGGAGTGGTTGGGTTTGTTTCAACCTATAGCGATGGGGCGTTCCCAGGATTCGTGTTTCGACATATTATCGGATTTAATGCTTGAAAAAATGGAATTGCAGGCCCACGAACGTGATATGGTGGTAATGCAACATTTGTTTAAAGCCTCGTATCCTGATGGCCGAAGTGAAGTAATCCGTTCGCGCTTGCTTGAATTTGGGATACTTGGATCGGATACGGCCATTGCACGAACGGTGTCATTGCCTGCAGCAATTGGTGTAAAGTTGATTCTTGAAGAAAAAATAAATCTAAAAGGCATCTATCGCCCGGTGTTGCCAGAGATATACACCCCAGTACTTGAAGAATTGAAGAAATTAGGGATTAAAATGACTGAAGAGTATGGCTTGCCTGAGAGTGAAAGCATTGGAAACCATAAATCTAAATGATAATTTTCCTTCTTAAAGGCTAGGCGGATTGCAATTTGTATTGGGTTCGTTATGGATAGTACGCTTTTGACTACCATAGAGCAACTTGCCCAAACTGTCGATGTGTGCAATTAGTTCTGAATTGGTTATCGTATAATAATCTAACACATCGAACCGGTACGGCATCATGGTTTCTTCGTTCAGGATACTGCTGATTCTTATAAGATTATGGTGCGATAGGTGATCACCTTTTAAAGCAATATCTACATCGCTTCCATTTCGGTAGTTCCCTTTGGCTCGGCTTCCAAAAATGATTGCATAATGAACCTCATCAAACTGGGCCAATACCTTGTTTATTTCTGCAATGTCTGTTTCTCTGAGCCCATACATTTTATAGCTTGCCTTTTAGGTTATCGTAGAGTTGACTAAGTAGCGGAAAGTATGCCTTGCTAATTTCATTAACTACCTGGTTAGCGGTAGTCTCATCGTAGGTATGCGAGTTAAGGTTTCTGTTCTCGAGTGCTTGTAGCCAAGTATGGCCGTCGGTAATTAAGCCTGTTTCAAAGGCTTTTTTTATCGAATCACGGGGCGATCGTGCCGTTTCAAAGCCCTGTTCCACAAGGTAATCTTTCATTAAATTCCATGACAGCTCAAAACTAATTTCGAAAAATTGAATTAAGCCGGCTTTTTGAATGATGTCAGGGTTTTTAAGGTTAATAGCCTCTTTTAGTAGCAAAAGCGCCTTCTCATAGTTTTGAAACCTTTGTTTCCAACGGATATTGTCAGTATTCATGTGTATGTGTATTACGGCGGCACTATTCGATTGATGAGCAAACCACGGGGTAAATTTGCATTACCAACTACAAAAGTACACTATTTGCAATGTAGTTGAAATCATGGGCGTCCATTCCTTCTGAAAATTTATAAAAGGGTGAATGAGAATTGGTAAACCCGGTAGCGGCACCACCGTGGTAGAAACGCGATTTATCGCGTCTCTACCACGGAACCACCCCACAATCAACGGTTGGGATTACCGGTACCATAACCCAATGTTTTATGCAAACAATTCACGATTAATTCGTTGGTATAAAGAGTGATGTACAATTGTAATGAACAAAATACAACACAATTTTGATTGATGGTGTGAATTGCAGGCAGCGGTGTAGGAATGGTATGTATCGGCGTATGAATGTCAGGTGGTGGCGTGTGAATGGCAGGTGTCGAGATGTGAATGGCAGGTGGCGGGATGTGAATGGCCGGTGTCAGCGTATGAATGGCAGGTGTCGGCGTGTGAATGGCAGGTGGCGGCGTATGAATGCCAAGTGGCGGCGTGTGAAT